>JBAZEQ010000007.1:0-22291 GCA_041653855.1 Ignavibacteria bacterium
TATTCAAGTTGCGACCGATTCAAACTTTACCAACATAATACTGAACGATTCAACTGTAACAGATACGTTAAAAGCTATCTCAAATTTAAATCCATTAATTACCTATTACTGGAAAGTCCGTTCAGGAAATGTAACGGGTTGGAGTTCATATAGTCTATGGTATAGCTTCAAAACAATAGGAAATCCATTACAAGTCGTTTTAGCATCACCTGCAAACGGCGTGATAAATCAACCTGTTGATGTTACATTTGCATGGTATAAAGCAAATGAGCAAACCGATAATAAAAAAATTGTTAAAGAAAACAGTGATTCTAAAAATTTAGAAGCTATAAGTAATTATTGGTTTGAATATTCAACTGATTCTACATTTGCAACAGGAGTTATCAAAGACTCTTTATTAACAGATACAACAAAATCAATATCTGGTTTAGCTAGCAATACAAAATATTGGTGGAGAGTAAAAGCTAAGAATGAAATTGGATGGAGTACATTCAGTTCGGCTTGGAACTTCAGAACGATTGCCGCAGGTTTACCGCTCAACTTGACAGTATATCTCGAAGGATTCTGGAACGGAACGACACAGGTTTCAGATACAGCAAATATTTATCTTGCTGCAGCAAGTAATCCTTATGCATTACTTGATTCGCAAAAGGTAGTTCTCAGCACTTCAGGAACATCAAGTCCAACATTTACAAGAGTATCAAGTGGAAGCTATTACATTATAGTTAAACATAGAAACCATCTTGAGACATGGAGTTCTTTACCACAAACATTCGTAGCAGGAACACCATTAAATTATAATTTCACAACCGACTCTGCAAAAGCATTCGGAAATAATATGAAGAAAGTAGGAAGCGTATGGGTATTATTTGGCGGAGACCCGAACCAGGACGGTTCGATAGACGGAGTTGACATTCCAATATTCATTGGACAGTTCGGAAGCACGGGCTACTTAAGCTGTGACTTTAACGGTGATGAGGATGTAAATGCACAGGATGTTATAATTATTTCATCTAATTTTGGTCTGACAAAAGTTGTTCCAACGTTAATATTAGAACCAATTGAAGTTAGAAAAGCAAAACAGACAAATATGCAAAATGAATTGAAAAAGATGATGAATCAAAGTAAAGTTAAAAACAATTTAAACGATTAAAATAATCACCTATCCTAACTTCGGACAGAATGTCCGAAGTTAGGACTTATTTTAAACAATAATTTTTATTAATTAATTATAAAACAAACAAATAATAATATGAAAAAAATATTAACGTTAACGATTTTACTCATATTCTTAGTTAACTTTGCTCCTGCACAAAACAAGGTTACATTTTCATTGAAAAATAAAAAAATCTCCGGAGGAATTTTAGCATATACAGTATATGCAACAGTACCTGTCGGACAAACCTGGCGTGTTGGCAGCAGTAACATTAGAGTAACATTCACAGGAAATCCAACCGGATGCCTATCTGTACATCCTGATAATCCTGCCGATAGTGCAAATACAAATATCAGTGGTGCAAACGGATACCAAGCTATGACCACAACATCGGTCGGTGGAGGAGTTGCAATCGGGTTAAACATACTTACATTCAATACTTCGGGCTTCCACACTTTTGTTGGTTCAACAACACCATATAGAATTGGAAGAATTAGATTTAATATTACAACTCCTTTTTATTCCGATACAATGCATTTCAGAAATTCGCCGACTCAATTTCCGACTGTTGTTTATGATTCACTGGTTCAATTAGTATACAACACATCTTATCAAACCGGGGATCCACTTATTACCGGCGTAGAAGGATTTTCTACTCAATTACCAAAGGAATTCCAGCTTTATCAAAATTACCCAAATCCATTCAATCCTGTAACAAGTATTAAATTCGATATTCCAAACTCATCATTTGTTACGATGAAAATATATGATGTTTTAGGAAAACAAATAGCTGATATAGTAAATCAGGATATGGAACCGGGAAGATATGAAGTGAACTGGGATGGAACTAACCTCGCAAGTGGAATTTATTTCTACAGGATAGAAGCAAAAGATTTTACAAAAGTGATGAAAATGGTACTTATAAAATAATGTTCAATGTACAAAATTCAATGTACAATTAAAGAACATTATTAGCAGATTTAAATAAACGTCTATCGAATCAAATTATTTGATTTGGTAGACGTTTTTATATTATGATTTTAATAAATATTATTATTGAGGATTTTCAGCAATTACTTTTTCAATCATTTTTATCAATTCATCGGATTTAAATGGTTTTGATATATAGTCTTTCATTCCTCCATTTAAAAACTCTTCTCTGTCACCTTTCATAGCAAAAGCGGTCATAGCAATAACAGGTATATTATTATATCCCGGAAGTTTACGGATTTTACGTGTTGTTTCTATACCATCCATTCCTTTACCAAGATTAATATCCATTAAAATAAGAGAATATCTTTGAGATTTAGCCATCTCTATAGCTGTAAGCCCGTTTTCCGCAAAAGAAATGTCATATACATTCTTTAAAATATATTCAAGATATTCACGTGTAAAAGAATCATCATCGACACAAAGCAATTGTACATTTCTTTTTTCCGGAAAATATTCTTTTTCAGCAACATCAATATCCTTGATTATTTTTTCTTTAGTCTGCCCAATTGATTTTTCTACAGGTAGTTCTATAGTAAATACCGAACCAATACCGATTTCACTTTCAACAGAAATTTTTCCTCCGTTTTTCACAATAAAATTCCTTGTAATAGTCAACCCAAGCCCGGTTCCTTCGAATCCCCTGCTATATCCCTCGCTAACCTGCCTGAATTCATCGAATATAGTATTTAGAGATTCCTTTGGAATTCCTATTCCCGTATCTTTAACTTTTATATATGCCTTATTTTTATTTGAGTTTACATTAATACTAACTTCACCGGCTTTTGTGTATTTAATAGCATTATTAATTAAATTGTTTATAGATTCCCAGAGCATTCTTTCATCTAACTTACAAACAATTTGTTTTTCTGATGAAGTAAATTTAATTTTTAAATCCTTTTTTTCTGCTTCCTGTACGTAATTATTAAATACTTCTTTAGTAAGCTGAACAATATCAACCTCACTTGTTTTTATTTCTAATTTCCCTGCTTCGATTCGTGAGAGGTCAAGAATCAGGTTTAAAGTCTCAAGTAGTCTTTTACCGCTTTTTGTAATATTATCTGCAAAATCCTTTAACTCCGGATTTTCAGCAATATCCTTCATTAACTCAGCAAAGCCAAGTATTCCAACCATCGGTGTACGTAGTTCATGGCTCATATTTGCAAGGAAGCTCGATTTCAGTCGTTCTGATTCTTCAGCTTTTTCTTTGGCACTGATTAATTCGATTTCTTTTTGTTTTTTTTCTGTAATATCTTCTTTTACTGCAAGAAAATGGGTTATTTTCCCTTCGGAGTTTTTTACCGGTGAAATAGATGCTTTTTCCCAGTACAATTCTCCGTTTTTCTTCTTGTTGTGAAATTCACCTATCCAGTCTTTACCGGAAGAAATTGTTTGCCAAAGTTCTTTATATTCTTCCAAAGATTTATCATCAGATTTTAATATTCTTGGAGTTTTTCCGATTACTTCCTCGGGACGATAACCTGTTACTTCTATAAATTTCGGATTAACATATTCAATTTCACCATTAATATCGGTAATTAATATCGTTACAGGGCTTTGTTTAATTGCTTGAGAAATTTTTATTACTTCCTCTTCAGCACGCTTACGCTCAGTAATATCGGTTAAAAATCCCACTGAACCGATTACATTACCATCTTTATCTCCGATAGGTGTTCCACTTAAGCTCAACCAAATTATTTCTCCGGATTTTTTAATTCCCCTAATTTCATGTTTTTCCGATACACCTGCCAATCTTATCCGATTTTTTTCATTTACAATTTCCCTATCTTCTTTGAATATAATTGTATCTGTTCCAACTTTACCAATCAATTCATGATACGTATAGCCAAACATTTCGCACATACTATTATTTACAAATTGAATTCTATCGTAATTATCCACCTGCATAACTCCGTCGTTCATAGTTTCAATAAGTATTCTGTAACGCTCTTCACTTTCTTTTAATGCTTCTTCGGATTTTTTTCTGTCGGTAATATTTCTTAATACTACCAAAGCAGCACGTTTACCTTTATACATAAACGGAGTTGCAATAACTTCAACATCAACAATACTCCCATCGAGACAAATATATTTTACTTGATTTAAAGGAATATCGACAAAATCCTTTTTTAAAATCGAAATACGTTTCGATACGTTTTCTATATAATCAGGATGAACAAAATCTACAACTTTCTTTCCGATAATTTCATCTTCATTATTAGCTTTAAACAGTTTAAGACCTGCAGGATTAATAAATTCAATATTACCTTCACACTGAACAAAAATAGTTTCAGGTGACAATTCAAAAAGTTTACGGTATTGTTCTTCACTTTCCTTTAAAGCTTCTTCAATACTTTTACGTTCAGATACATCTCTAAGTGAACCTTCAACCCCTATAGGATTTCCATTTGAATCATAATATATATGAGCATTAACAGAAGTATACACTATTTTTCCGTTTTTCGACTTCAATGTAACCTCATAATCGGTAACCTGTCCTTTTTTAGTGACTTCGTTTAAAAACTGTATTCTATCATCAGGGGTAAAATAAAATATATCGATAGAGTTTCCGATAAGTTCATCACGAGTATAACCCGAGTATTTAAAAATCGATGGGCTAATATCGAGAATAATTCCATTGTTATCCGCCTGATAAAATATATCCTGAACATTTTCAAAAATAGTTCTGTACTTATTTTCACTCTCGACCAAGGCTTTTTCGGCATTTTTTTGTTCAGTAACATCACGAATGATTGAGATACATTCATCTCCAAAGCAGGTAATACGGGCTTCGTAGAAACGCGATTCATTATTTGGCAATAAATTTTCATATTCGAATTTTTCTATTTCACCGGTTTCTTTTATTTTTTTTATTGTCTTTTCATATTTCTCCGAAATCTCGGGTGGTAATATTTCTCTATAATGTTTTCCTAAAAATATTTTAGGAGGAGATATAAGAGGAGTAATATTATCAGCGTGATAATCTATAAATCTTCCTTCACTATCCAAACGGAACATTAAATCAGGTATTGCACTCAATAAAGTTCTGTAATGTTCTTCGCTTTTTTTCAAATTATCTTCTATCCATTTTTTTTCAGTTATATCATTAAGTACACAATGTGTTTGAATAAATTCGCCTGTAGACGAATGACCAATTCTGCCTTCGAAGGCAGCATAAATATGTGAACCATCCTTCTTTATCATTTCATATTCGGAGTGAATCTTACCTTTCGATTTAAATATTTGGAATGTCTCCTTAAACGAATTAGCATATTCCGGGGCAAGAAAATCACCAAACCATTTTCCTATTACCTCTTCTTTTGAATATCCAAGAGTTTCAATCCACGTATTATTTACTTCAATAATATATCCATCTTTATCGAGCGATTGATATCCAAGCGGAGCTTTATCGAAAAGCATTTTAAACCGTTCTTCACTTTCTTTAATAGATTGTTCCGCCTGTTTTTTTTCTATTGCAAGAGCTATTTGATTTGCAATTCCTGTGAGAAAATTTTTTTCAGCATCGGTAAATATAATATTTTTTTCGTAACTTACAATTACAATAACGCCAATTGGTTTAGAATGACTTTTCAATGGAACACCAAGCCATGATTCCGGAATAGTACCTTTCATTTCAAGTCTATTAATTTTCGCAAACTCGTCAATATTTTCGGAACTTACTACTAAAGGGGACCCGGTTTTTAAAACGTATTCGGTAAATCCTTTTCCATTTTTACGTGTTATAGGAGGAGGGTCATATTTATCAATATAAAAAGGAAATGAAAGTTCATCTCTTTCGGAATCATATATTGCTATGTAACAATTTTTTGCATATATCACCTTACCAATATTTATATGAATTCTTTTTAAAAGTTCATCAAGATTTGCAGTATTTAATATATCCTGATTAATTTCAAACAAGACTTCTTTTTCTTTATCTATTAACTTATTTTTTTCTCTTATTCGAGCGTCTTCAATTTCTCTTTCGACGGCAGGTAAAAGGCGTTTCAGACTTTTTTTCATAATATAATCTTTACAACCTGCTCTCATCATATCCACAGCAATATCTTCACCTACCGTGCCGGAAACGACAATAAAAGGAGTATCTATTCCTTTTTCATTACAAATATTTAATGCTTCGAAGCCATTAAAATCAGGTAAAGAGTAGTCGGAGATAATTAAATCCCACTTTTTACTTATTGCGGATTTAAAACTCTTAGAATCTTCAACCATTTTATAATCAATTTCATATTTACCTTTTTTTAATTCCCGAATTAATAATGCAAGGTCATTCTCATTATCTTCGAGAATAAGAATATGAAGTTTTTCTTTTTTCATAGTTTGTTGGAAATATTTGGAGGTTCGTTTAGAATTAACCAGTATAAACCAAGTGTTTTTACAGCTTCAAAAAAATTATCAAAATCAACGGGTTTTCTTATAAAACTATTTGCACCGTTTTTATATCCATTAATTACATCTTGTTCCTCTTTAGAAGAAGTTAAAATCACAACAGGAAGTAGTTTTGTATATTCATTCTCCCTTATTGCTTTTAAAACTTCAAATCCATCAATTTTTGGTAATTTTAAATCGAGTAAAACTATGGCAGGTAATTCTTTCAGCTCTCTTTTTTCAAATTTACCTCTTCTAAAGATATAATCAAGTGCTTCAACACCGTCTTCTGCAATTATTATCTTATTTTTTATTTTGTTTTTTTCAAAAGCTCGAATTGTAAGTGCAACGTCATCAGGATTATCTTCAACAAGTAAAATAATTTTTTCTTCCATAATTTTTATTCCTTAAAATTTGTTTTTTTTATTTAAAAATTAATATCTTGTGCCTAAAAGCACATTTGTGTCGCTATCCATTTCTTTTTTTATAAATATCCTGTGCCTAAAGGCTCAACTTAATATTTTCATCTTTCTTTTATAAATATCTTGTGCCTAAAAGCACATTTGTGTCGCTAACCATTTCTTTTTTTATAAATATCCTGTGCCTAAAGGCACAACTTAATATTTTCATCTTTCTTTTATAAATATCCTGTGCCTAAAGGCACATTCTTTGTTAATAAATTTTATATTTTGTCCTGTTAGGGACAAAATATTTATAAAACACTTTACCGTAACATCACTTGTCCCGTTAGGGACAAAATATTTATAAAACACTATACTACAACACCACTTGTCCCGTCAGGGACAAAATATTATTAATCAACCTTTTTAAAAATATATCTTTCGTCATAGTTTACTTTAAATTTCTTTAAAAAGTCCAAATATTCTTCTAAAAATGTTTTCTTTTTATGATGTCGTTCCTGATTATTAATGTACTTTACAACATCATCTATCTGTGAAATCGAATAAGAGAATGCCCCAAATCCTGCTTGCCATTCAAATCTTCCTTTTACAAAACCTTTATCATTAATCCATTTCGATGAATCCCCTTTTATATCTTGCATTAAATCCGATACAGACTGAATAGGTTTCATTCCGATAAATACATGCAAATGATCAGGCATACCATTAATTGCAATTAATTTATGTCCATTATTCTGAACAATTCCTGTAATATATTTATATAATTCAAGTTTCCATTCCAGTTTTATTAATGACATTCTATTTTGAACTACAAAAACCGTATGAATATATATTTGTGTAAATGTATTTGCCATAATTTTTTATGTATCTTTTAAAAAACATTATATACCTACAGCACATTTGTTTCGCTATCCATTTCTTTCTTTTATAAATATCCTGTGCCTAAAGGCACAACTTAATATTTTCATCTTTCTTTTATAAATATCCTGTGCCTAAAGGCACAACTTAATATTTTCATCTTTCTTTTTATAAATATCCTGTGCCTAAAGGCACATTTGTGTCGCTATCCAGTTATTCTTTATAAATATCTTGTGCCTAAAGGCACAACTTAATATTTTCATCTTTCTTTTTATAAATATCCTGTGCCTAAAGGCACATTTGTGTCGTTATCTATTTATCCTTTATAAATATCCTGTGCCTAAAGGCACATTCTTTGTTAATAAATTTTATATTTTGTCCTGTTAGGGTCAAAATATTTATAAAACACTTTACCGTAACACCGCTTGTCCCGTTAGGGACAAAATATTTATAAAACACTATACCGCAACACAAATTGTCCCGTCAGGGACAAAATATTTATAAAACACTATACTGCAACACAAATTGTCCCGTCAGGGACAAAATATAATAATTTATTTCAAAGTAAAATAAAACGTCGTTCCTTTATCAATTTCACTTTCCGCCCAGATTTTTCCGCTGTGTCTATGAATAATTCTCCTCGCTGTTGCCAGTCCTATACCGATTCCGGGAAATTCCTTTTTAGAATGTAAACGCTGAAAAGCACCAAATAGTTTATCATAATATTTCATATCGAATCCGATTCCATTATCCTTAATAAAATATACAACATCTGATTCTTTTTTAAAAGACCCTAATTCAATTATTGTTTTTTCCTTTTTTGATGTATACTTCCATGCATTATTTATAAGATTTTCCAGTAATATCTTTAAAAGATATTGGTCCCCGTTGGCTACAATATTTTCTTCGATTTTAAACTCTGCAACACGTTTAACATCATCGCTAATTAATTTATCTATAATATCTTTAGTTAAAGATGACAAATCCACCTTATCATATCTTAGTTCGAATCGAGTAACCCGGGAAAGTTTTAACATACTATCAATAAGTTCGTCCATTCTTTTAGTGGAATTTCTGATTCTACTCAAATAATCTTTTGCTTTATCATCGAGTTTATTAAAATAATCTTCGTAAAGTGCAAGACTGAAACCATCTATACTTCTAAGAGGAGCACGCAAGTCGTGGGAAACAGAATAACTGAATGCTTCGAGTTCTTTATTCGCTTGCTCCAGCTGGGTTGTTCGTTCGATTACACGTTGCTCGAGTTCTTCGTTTAGTTTACGGATTTCCTCTTCGGCTTTTTTGCGTTCTGTAATATCCATTACAGAACCTACTATTGATATCAGTTCACCTTTTTCATCATAGTTACCCTGAAAAGTTGAAGAGTAATAACCAATACTTTTATCCGGACGAAGGAATTTTTGTTCATAAGAACCGGGTTTATGGTTCTCTATTGCTCTACTAATTAATTCTTTGTCTCGCTGATTTTCTTCGTGCCAGGGAGATAAAGCAAGTATAGAATCAATTTGTGGAGTATATTTTTTTGGATTGAGTTGAAATATTTTATAAACTTCCTCTGACCATTCTACCACACCGGTTTTTACATCCCATAACCAGTAACCCAGATGTGCCATTTCCTGTGCTTCTCTAAGTTTTCTTTCACTCTCCCTCAATACAATTTCAGCATTCTTACGTTCGGTAACATCATTAAAAACCGTTGCAAAGAAATTTTTCTTCGGGGAGAATACAGAAATATCAAAATGCTTTTTTAGTGGCGGAAAATATGTTTCAAAAAAATAAGGCACACCTGTCATAGCAACATTAGAATAAATTTCAAGATAAGGTGGAATATTAATATTATAAAACTTGCTTGCAAATTGATTCTTTGCTTTTTCAGCAGAAATTCCTGTATGTTTTTCGTAAGCAGGATTTACGTCTATAATTCTGTAATCCACAGAATTACCCTTATCATCAAAAATTAATTCGTGCAGAGCAACACCTTCGTTCATAGATTCAAAGAGAGTTCTGAATTTTTTCTCGCTTTCTTCAATAACCTGTTCGATTTGTTTTCGCTCTGTAATATCCCTGACTATAGCCCACATTCCTTCTTTTTCATCTTTATCATTTTTCAGTAGAAAAGCACTAATTTCTATTGGAAATATTGTTCCGTCTTTTTTTATATATTCTTTTTCATAAACATAGGAATATCCTGAAGAAAATATTTTTTCCTTGATAATTTTTTGTTCAAGAACATTCCACTTTTCGGGAGTAATATCTAAATATGTAAGTTTTTTCAGCTCTTCGAGATTATATCCGAGCATAGATTCGAACGAATCATTACAATCTATAAATTTTCCTTGCATATCTACCATTACATATCCATCCATCATACTTTCATGCAGTCTACGGTATTTATTCTCAGAGGCACGTAATTCTTCTTCAATTTTTTTTCGTTTCGTAATATCCTCGACTGTTCCTTCGTAAAATAAAAACTTTCCGGCTTTATCTCTAACAGCTTTTGCATTTTCACTAACATAAATCGATGTTCCATCTTTTTTAATCCAGGCAGATTCGAGTCCTTTTATTTCCCCTTCTATTTCAATTTTTTTCTTAAAATCATTACGTGAATATCCCGGTTCGAATCCGACAATTTCGAGATTTCTTTTAGCCAAATCTTCGAGATTATCAAATCCCAGCATTTCCAATAAAGCAGGATTACAATCCACAATCCTGCCATCAGGAGTTGTTCTGTAAATTCCAAGAATAGCATTTTCAAATAAAGCCCGGAATTTTATTTCGTTTTCTATCAAAAATTCTTCGACTTTTTTTCTTTCGGAAATATCTCGAATTACTCTTTGAGAATATTTCTTATCATTAATATTCATCGTTCTGATACTTACTTCTACCGGAAAAGTAGTGTTATCTTTCCTTTTATATATCGTTTCTATAAGTACTCCATTTTTAAGTTCATTTTCACCTGTATTTATTTCAACCGGGGGTTTCGCATTTGAAGCTAATAAATCAGGAATTTTCATATTCATAATTTCATCTTTCGAATATCCAAATATACTTAAAGTTCTTTGGTTTACTTCTATAATTCGAAAATTTTCATCTGAAAGAATTATTATGTCGTTAGCATATTTTACAAGATATTCAAAATGTTTTATAAGTGCCTGCCTCCGGCTTTCTTCTTCGAGGTGTTGAATATGCAGAGATTTTTTTTGATTTGTCCATATCCATACGAACCCAATAGCAAATGAAATTAAAACTAAACCGACTAAAATACCCACACTAAGTGCTTTTTCATAGATTGGTTCATAAATTTCATCTAAATCTACTTTAGCAATCATATACCAAGGAGAATCGGATATTTTTCTAATATCTGATAGTACCGGAATACCTCTATAATCCAGACCTTCAACCAATCCTTCTTTTTCCATTCCTGCTTGAACAGCAGGGATATTAATATTGATACTATCAATTTTATATTTTAATTTTAAAGCAGTATTTTTTCTGTGTCGCAATTCATTTAAGAATACGACTTCATCACCTTCCTTAGTAATTAATAATGTCTCAGATGTAGAACTTGAAGTAGGCCAGGATTTAATAAGCGGGAACAGAAATTTTTGAGGGTCTAATCTCATAATTATACCGCCAAACAGACTTTCACCTTCGAATAAAGGGATTAAAATATCGAGATGTATTTCGTTACAAGCATTACAAAAATAGATATTACTAAAGACAGGTTTTTTACTTTTTAATGATTCTTTATAACAAGAAATCGTCGCTTCTCCTAATATTAAGCCATCCTTGTTTACTGAATACTTGATATTTGCATTTGTATCAAGAATTATTACATTCTTGTAGGGATAGTAACTACAATAAGAATTTATATGTGTAATAATCTGATTTTTAAGATTTATATCAACAATATTACCTATCCATTTTTTAATATTTGATTTTAAAAAAACGCTATTAAAAATCACATTCGCATCTGCTATCCTCTCATTACGCCAATTGACTATCTGATTAACTTTAGAATCCGCTATTACGGATAACTCGGTATATTTTTCTGATTTTATTATATCTTTCTGTATGTAATAATACCTGATACCAACAATTAATTCGAAAAATGTGATTAATAAATATAGAATAATCAATATGAATGGAGACCGTGAAAATTTTTGCTCTTTTTTCATCATAATAGATAGATAGTTTAACAAAAATTACGAGACAGACAGTCTTCTATATATAGCGGGCAACTTATATGCAATAATTTATTTGTAAAATAAAATAACTACCTTAAGTATATAAAAATATACGCAATTCAATATATTATTTTTTAGTATAAAAAACAATAGTTCAATATTTTACTATTGTCTGAATTTGAGTTATGATACTTGCTATTCGCTGTGGTTTATATCCTCTATTATAATGTATTATATTAAATCAGCAAATTCCGATTCGGTGATTTTTGCAAGGTTAATCGGGGAGAGTTTCATTTGCGTGCCCTTAACACCGGCACTTACATAAATGTTATCAAAAAGTTGTGAAGTTTCTTCTATATATGTTGGATATTTTTTTGTCATCCCAATCGGTGAACACCCACCACGAATATATCCCGTAACAGGTAATAAATCTTTTGTTTTAATCATTTCAATTTTTTTATTCCCGCTGACTGTAGCGGCTTTTTTCAAGTTTAGTTCGGCATTTCCGGGAATAACGAATACTATGATACCGGTTTTATCACCCCGGGTAACGAGAGTTTTAAAAACTGTTTCGGATGGAGCGTTAATCTTTTTTGCAACACTTATGGCATCAATTTCATCTTCACTAAATTCGTACCCGAATAATTCAAAAGGAATGCCATTATTTTCAAGTATTCTGACTGCGTTTGTTTTTTTCATAATTTTATATTTTAACCGCAAAGGACGCAAAGTCTAACGCAAATATCGCAAAGGAAAATAAGTATTAAAGCCTTAATATAATCAGAAAAAACAAAATAAAAAGGTTTTTACTATGATAGTAAAAACCTTACTTTGCAGAGAGAGAGGGATTCGAACCCCCGGATACCGTAGGCATCAACGGTTTTCAAGACCGCCGCTTTCAACCACTCAGCCATCTCTCTGTTTGCGTTTTAAATTAATTATTTTTTCAACTTTATTCAATCCAATTTTCAAAAATTCTCTACGAATCAATAAATAACGTATGTATATCTATTATTTGCTAAGAACCTTCCCAAGTATTAATGGAAATAAAACCGATATAAACAATATGCATAAACCCGCATACAATATGTACGTGCTTTTCATAAAATAGTTATACTATATTAATAAATAGTTAATAAAATATTAGATTGACATAAAATTACGATAAAAAACCAAAGGAATATTTAGATAAATTTAAATTACACGGTAATTTATGTCACCAATTTTTTCGTTCAAATTACTTAAATCATAATCCCCGATTCTGATTCTTCTTAATTCTTTCAGATATCCCCCTACTCCCAGCTTCACCCCAAAGTCATTTGCAATCGAGCGAATATAAGTTCCTTTACTGCATATAATACTGAAATATATTTCTTCGGGATTTAATCTTTTTATATCAAACTTTTTTATAGTAATCTTTCTCGGTTTTAAATCGACTGTTTTTCCTTTTCGTGCAAGTTTATAAACAGGTCTCCCGTTAAGCTTGATAGCCGAATACATAGGAGGTACCTGCTCAATCTCACCAAGAAAAGTATTTTTGACTTTTTCAATCATCATTTCATCTATATGTGAAACATCCGTAATATCCTCTTCTTCATTTTCTGTATCGTAAGATTTCGTTACAGCCCCAATCCTGAAAATTCCCTGATACTCTTTTTCTAATTCCATAAATTCACTAATTTTTTTTGTCATTCTGTCAGTGCTAAGTATTAATAGACCTGTAGCTCGTGGGTCAAGACTTCCGGCGTGTCCAACTTTAGATAATGATAAACCTTTTTTTAGGAAACGTACAACATCTGTACTTGTCCAGTTAAGAGGTTTATCGGTTAAAATGATTTTATCGGTGAACATTTATATTTACTAACAGGTAAAAAAGGGATACTATTCTATATCAGGATTTTCTTTTTTTACTTCATTTAAAAGTTTATTAATCTTCTCTGCATAATCAAGCGTATCATCGTAATAGAAATTCAAATCGGGAATATATTTCATCTTCAGATGTTTTGCGAGAAGAAAGCGGATATGTTTTTTTCTATAATTTATCCTATCGAGACATTTTTCAACCGGTTCTTTATTACCAAGAAATGTCACATATACTTTCGCAATTCTCAAATCAGGAGTCATTATTACTTTTGAAATCGTAACAAGACCAATTTGTAATTCCATAAGGTCTTTTGACATAGCGGAATTCAGCTTATGTTTAATCTCTTCGGCTACCTTTTCGGTTCTGTGTGTCATAACTAAATACTTAAAGAACTATTTATTTAAAACAAGTTTGCGTTTGGTTTCTACAATCTTATATGCTTCAATTATATCACCAACTTTTATATCATTATAATTTTCAAGCCCGATACCGCATTCATAGCCTGATTCAACTTCACGAACGTCGTCTTTAATTCTCTTTAACGATAATATGTTACCATCAAAAATTACGAATCCATCACGCACTAACCTGACTTTATTATTTCTTATAATTTTACCGTCCTGAACATAGCACCCTGCGATGTTTCCGATTTTAGGAATTTTGAATACATCCCTGACTTCGACCGTTGCTGTTATTTCTTCGGAAATCTCCGGTTCGAGCATACCTTCAAGAGCAGATTTAACTTCGTCAATTACCTTATAAATGATATTATGAATCCTAATATCAACTATATTCTTTTCTGCGAGTTTTCTTGCATTAAGGTTTGGTCTAACGTTAAAACCAATAATAATTGCAGAAGACGCTTCGGCAAGCAATACGTCTGATTCACTGATTTGTCCAAGTGCCTTATGAATAATGCGGACTTTAACTTCATTTGTAGCAAGTTTTGCGAGCGAATCTGCAAGAGCTTCAGCAGAGCCGTCAGTATCGGCTTTAATAATTATATTTAATTCTACTTGCTTACCTTCTTTAATTTGTTTAGATATATCATCGAGAGTAGCAAACCTGACCTGTCTGAAATCCTGTTCACGTTTTAGCTGTTGTCTTTTTTGTGCAATATTTTTAACATCATTTTCAGTATCCATAACTACAAAAGTATCTCCTGCCTGTGGCATACCGTTAAAGCCCAGTATTTGAACAGGTGTTGCAGGTTTCGCAATTTCAATTCTATTTTCTCTTTCATCGAACATAGCTTTTACACGACCCGAATAAATACCGGAAAGAAAGCAGTCCCCAATTTTTAACAATCCCTTCTGAACGAGAACAGTTGCCATAATTCCTTTACCTCTATCGAGACGTGATTCGAGAACCACACCTCTGGCATTTCTGTCGGGGTTTGCTTTTAATTCAAGTAAATCTGCTTCTAACAATATTTTTTCAAGCAATAAATCGATATTCTTTCCAAACTTAGCTGAAATTTCCACAGACTGATATTTTCCGCCCCATTCTTCTATTAAGACATTATTATCTGCGAGTTGTTTTTTAATTTTCTCAATATTGGAGTTAGGTTTATCGATTTTATTAATTGCAATTACAATAGGAACATTAGCCGCAAGTGCGTGGTTTATTGCTTCAACAGTCTGAGGCATAACGCTATCATCGGCGGCAACAACTAGTACAACAATATCCGCTGCCTGTCCGCCTCTTGCACGCATAGCTGTAAAAGCTTCGTGACCGGGAGTATCGAGAAAGCTGATTTCTTTTCCCGAATCGAGTTTAACTTTATAAGCTCCAATATGCTGTGTAATCCCACCTGCTTCACCGGCAACTACATTAGCTTTTCTGATATAATCCAGCAAAGATGTTTTTCCGTGGTCAACGTGACCCATCACTGTAACTACGGGTGGTCTTGGTTTCAAAGTTTCTTCAGAATCAGGTTCATCTTTAAGTATATCCTCCTTGTATTCAGTCTGAAACTCAATTACAAATCCAAATTCTTCAGCAAGTAAAACGATTAAATCCTTATCGAGTCTCTGGTTTATCGAAACCATCATACCAAGGTCAAAACATTTTTTAATAATATCGGCAGGTTCTATGCTCATTAAATTTGCAAGTTCACTTGTAGACAAAAATTCCGTAACCTTAATAATATTCTTTCTTGATTCTTCATATTCCATAATTTTCTTTTCCTGCTCGAGTCTTTCCTTTTTCTTTCTTTTTCTTGCAAGACTTCTCGCAGATTGTGAGCTTTCATCATCCATTTTAGCCATTGTTTCGCGAATCGCATCATCAATTTCTTTTTGCGAAAATTCTTTTACTTTCTGTCCTTTTACTAACTTTCTTTTCTTTTTTTCATATTCATAATCAGCTTTCGATTTTTTCTCTTTATCTTTTTTCTCCTGAACCCACTTTTCGGGTTTTACTGGTTTTACAACCTGCTTTACAAATGCGCCATCTTTAGGTTTTTCTTTTGATTTGTCATCTTTATCCTTCTGGAAAGGTTTCTTGTGTTGTTTAATATCTTTTAAAGTTACCTTTTCATATTTTGTTTTCTTTGGTCTGAAATGTTCGAATGGTTTCTTATACTCTTTGTGTTCAACTTTATCTTTTGGGAAAGTAGAAGGTTTAGCAGCCTGTGCCTGTGTATGAGTATGCGAATGAGTATGTGTATGAGTATGGTCCGTTTTTACTTCTCTCTTTTCGTGAGAATGCCGGAAATCCGCTCTACCATGTTCAGTTTTCTTAGGCGTTTCTTTTGGTTTTTCTATAACGGCTTTTTTAGCTTCGGGTTCCTTAACTTTTTTATCAGAAGTTTTATCTTCAATAACTTTTTTCTCTTCTTTTGATTTAGATTTCTGTTCTTTTATTTGTTTTTCTGCTTCGGCTTTTTCTTTTTCCAGTTTAGCCTTCTGCTCTTCTTTTTTAGCTCTTTCTTCTTCTCTTTTCCTTTTTGCTGCTATTATTCTTTCGAGACTTTCTTTTTTATCTTTTTCAGCCTGTTCTTTTAATGTTTTTTCTCTTTCGAGAAAAGCTTTCAGTTCCTGTTTCTTTTTTTCTTCTTCTTTCTTTTTCGCTTCCTCTTCTATTATTTTTTTTAGTCTCTGCTCTTCTGCTTTCTTTACTTTCTCTTCTTCTTCACGTTTTATCCGTTCATCTGCTTCATATATTTCAACTTTATTTTTCTGAACGAAATCAACAACTTTCTTTAAATGTTTTTCCTGGTCTTCAATGTCCTTTTTAAAATGCGAAAATACTTTTGCCACAACTTCGGGTGTCAAAGATGTATTAATAGTAGTTTTTTCAACTCCTATAAAATTCAGATAATCAATGACATCTTCCTTCGACCTGTTGATATCCTTTATTAGTGTAGCAACTTTGTACTTCTTTCCTTTTGTATCTAATGGAGACATTTAAGATTTTTAAAATTTTAAAAAAAATTCATACTATTTTATATCTTGAACTTCAGTTTTCACTTCTTCTTCATTTGCTTCTTCTTCGTTTTCCCTTATTACATCTATTTGATAACCGGTTAATTTAGAAGCAAGTTTTATATTCTGTCCATTTTTGCCTATGATAAGACTTTTTTGGTCTTCGTCAGCATATATTTTTGCAATTTTGTCGTCCTTATCAATATAAATATCCTGAAGTTTTGCAGGGGCTAAAGCACGAGCAATATATAAAGCTATATCATCTGTAAAATTAATTACATCAATGTTTTCATTACTTAATTCCCTAACTATGGAATGAATTCTCATCCCCTTCATACCTACGCAGGCGCCTACAGCATCAATTCTATCGTCATTAGATAATACAGCAATTTTTGCCCTCTCGCCCGGTTCGCGAGCAATAGCTTTTATTTCAAGAATACCATCGAATATTTCAGGAATTTCAAGTTCAAATAATTTATAAAGGAACTGTTCATCCGCTCTGGATACAATAATTGCAGGCGGACCAGAGCTTTTCTTTTCGATACTTTTTATTATAGCTCTTATTGTATCTCCTTTTTTATATCTCTCTTTTGCAATCTGTTCCGATTTCGGAAAATGAACTTCATTATGGTCGTGTATCAATAAAATGGAATTCGGTTTAATCTGGTACACTTCACCAACAATAATTTCACCGACTATTTCTTTATATTTATTAAAGGTAACTTCCTTTTCAATTTCACGAAGCTTTTGGTTCAGGTTTTGTTTCAAATTAAGCACAAGTCTTCTTCCGAAATCAAGAATCGGAATTTCTTCGACATATTCATCACCCGGGTCAAAATCTTCGCCGGTTTTTTCTTTAGCGGATGCAACATCTATTTCAAGAGAAGGATCACTTACTTCATCTACTACAATCTTATTCAAAAAGATTTCAATGTTACCTTTTTCCATATTAACTACAATATCAAAGTTGGCTTCCAAGCCATATCTTTTTTCCATCATCTTCCTGAATGAATCCTTTATCACACTTTCAAGAATATCCCTGTCGATATTCTTCATTTTTGCCATTTGTGCAAAGGCTTCAACAATCTCTGATTTCATAATTATAGAATTTTATTTTTTAAAACTTAATTTAATTTTAATCCCGGTTAAATCACCGAATAAATAATTTAACAATTTTATATCTTTTTTTTCTTTTACCTGAATTCTAAATTCTTCTTTTTTTATATCTATAATTTCCTCAAATTTACCTATTACAACTTCGCCCGTTTTTAACTTCAATTCAAGCTCTCTACCTATGTGTTTTTCAAGTTGCCAGAAGTATTTAAAGGGATTTTCAGCTCCGGGTGAAGAGACTACAATTTTTAAAATACCCCTATCCAAATTCTTTTCTTCGAGAAATTTTCTTAAATTTCTATTAACTTCAGCAATTTCATCGATTCCGAAACTTTCCCGTTTATCAATAAATACTTCAAAAATCAGATTACCTTTATTTCCCTTTTGTATAAAATCTATTAAGATAAAAGAGTTATCGGTAAAAAATTCCTCAATAATATTTAAATAATCATTTTCCAATTTTTTTAAAAAAAAAGTGGGTCACTAACCCACTCTATAAAAAATTTTGCTCACAAAATCTAATTAATATATAATTAATTTTATCAAAATTCAAGCACAATACAATTCTAAATTCTTTGTGCTTTTGAATATATAAACACTTAAATTTTAACTAATTTGAATATTATGGGATATTCACCTTTAACAGACAGTTTTTTTAGGAGAGATACGATAATAGTTGCAAAGGATTTACTGGGAAAGATTATAATCAGGAAAACAGATAAAAGCAGATTCCTTACAGGTAAAATTGTAGAAGTAGAAGCATATATGGGAGACCACGACCCAGCCTGCCACGCATGCCAAAAAGTAACCGGCAGAAGCAGTACTTTATATGAAGAAGGTGGAATAATTTATGTGTATTTTATTTACGGTAATTACTATTGTTTTAACATAGTTACAGAGAGAAAAGGTACCGGTTGTGCAGTGCTTATCAGAGCCGTAGAACCATTAGAAGGAATTGAAATTATGAAGGAGCTTAGACCAAAAGTTAAAAATATTTACGATTTAACCAATGGACCGTCTAAGTTTTGTTTAGCATTTGATATAGATAAGAGATTCAATGGGAAAAAATTATCAAAAGAAGGAATTTTTATATCAAATCCATTGAATAACGATAAATTCGAGATAAAAACATCAAAAAGAATAGGGATAGAAAAAGGAGCGGATTTTCCGTATAGATTTTTTATTAAAAATAATCCTTTTGTTACAAAACATAAATTAAATAATTAAATATGAAAATTCAATTTTGCGGAGCTGCACAGACAGTTACAGGCTCTCAACACTTACTTGAAATTAACGGTAAAAAAGTATTACTCGACTGCGGAATGTTCCAGGGTAAACGTGAAGATTCTTTTAAAATGAACAGACATTTTCTTTTCGACCCGAAAGATTTGCAATGCGTGATTTTATCTCACGCTCACATTGACCACGCAGGAAATCTTCCGACACTTTATGCAAAAGGCTTTACAGGAAGTATTTATTCAACATCAGCAACAAGGGATTTATGCTCGATTATGCTTCAGGATAGTGCATTCATACAGGAGCGTGATATTGAATTTGTTAATAAAAGAAGAGCTAAAAAACACGAACCTCCTTTCAATCCATTATATACAATTGAAGATGCAAGAGCTGTTTTAGAAAACTTCAAATCATTTCCATATAATAAAAAATTCTATATAGATGGACTCGATAATAAAGTTGCTGTAACTTTTATAGAAGCAGGACATATACTTGGCTCGGCACAGGTTTTAATAGAAGTTGAGGAAAATGGAATTAAAACTATACTCGGCTTTACCGGTGACCTTGGAAGGTATCATTTACCGATTTTGAAAGACCCTGATTTTCTCGGGAATGTTGATATACTTTTAACAGAATCCACCTACGGAGGAAGGACACATCATAATGCAGAATTAATAGACGGAGAACTGGAAGGAGCCATAAAAGAAGCTCTCAGTACCGGTGGAAAAATTATTGTTCCATCTTTCAGCGTTGGCAGGACACAGGAGCTGGTTTATGCTTTAACCGAATTGCAAAACAAGGGTAAGATTCCTGAATTCCCGATTTTTGTCGATAGTCCGCTAACCGTAAACGCTACTGATATTTTCAGATTACATCCGGAATGCTTTGATAAAGAAACGGCAGATTATCTGGCGAGAGGTATTAATGTTTTCGGATTAAATAATGTATTATATATAAAGGACGTAAACGAATCAAAAAAACTGAATGAATTTAAAGGAACGTGTATGATAATATCCGCATCCGGGATGTGCGAAGCAGGAAGAATATTACATCACCTGGCAAATAATATCCAGAACAAAAATAATTTGATTATGATAGTCGGGTTTATGGCTGAAAATACACTCGGCAAAAGAATTATAGAAGCAAAAGACACACCCGGAGCAAAGATAAAAATTTTCGGTGAGGAATATAAAGTAAATGCGAAGGTGAAAATATTGAATGCATTCTCTGCACACGCAGACCAGAATGAGCTTATCAGTTACCTGAATAAATTCGACAAAAAGAAATTAAAGAAATTATTCCTTGTACACGGCGAACCCGAACAACAGGGAATAATGATGGAAAAATTACAGTCAACCGGATTTAAAAATGTATTTATCCCGAAACGCGGAGACGTATTTAAAATATAAAATTTAAATATTAAACAAAAAAGCTTCCGGAATTTCCTTCAGGAAGCTTTTTTCGTTAATGCTAATTAATTTACAACTAAATTAATTATATTTAATTTAATCAACACCATCCTTATAGTTTCCGCATAATCACCTGCTTGCAACAAATAAAAATAAATTATTCGTTTTCATCAATGGATTTGGATAACATAGATAATAAAGGTCTGAAATATCAAATATTATTTTTTAAGTGCTTTTTCATATATTTCCAAATACTTCCTGGCAGAATTGTTCCACGAGAAATCTTCGCTCATACCGACTTTAATGATTTTTCTCCATTTTTCTTTATCCTTGAAATAAGATAAAGCTCTTTCGATTGTACTCAGGAGTTGAGAAGAATCAAATTCGGTAAAAGTAAATCCGTTTCCTTTTTCACCTAATTCATCAAAATCCTTTACCGTATCGGCAAGTCCACCTGTTTTCCTTACTACGGGAACTGTGCCGTAATTCAAACTATACATCTGGTTTAAGCCACATGGTTCGTATTTAGAGGGCATTAAAAAAATATCGCTTGATGCAGTGATTTGGTGTGCAAGTTCATTATTGTACTCAATAAAAACTTTTATTTTTTCAGGATATTTTTTGGAAATACTTCCAAAAAAACTTACATACTTGCTCTCTCCCTCACCGAGTATAATTATCTGAAGATTCTTTAATAGCAACTCATCTATGATTGGTTCGAATAATTCAAAACCCTTCTGCCACGCAAAGCGTGAAACAATACCGAGCATAGGCGTATTTTCGCTGAATTCAAGTTTTGTTTTTCTTAATAACTCTTTTTTGTTTTTTATTTTATTTTCTAAAGTCGAGTATGAATAATTAAACGGAATCAATTTATCATTTTCAGGATTCCAGATTTCATTATTAATCCCGTTAATAATTCCATATAAATCGTTTTTTCTCTCTGTCAGAACGCCTTCCAGCCCTACCCCGTATTCTGAAGTCCGGATTTCTTCGGCATAGGTTGGACTTACTGTTGTAACAATCTCCGCATAACTAATTCCGGCTTTAATAAAGCAAAACATATTATTCAATTCAAATGGGCTGAACGGCTTGAAATCTTCAGGAGGAAAATTCGTTTTTAAAAATGAAGATTTATCGAATAAACCCTGATAAGCAATATTATGAATAGAAAAAACCGAGACAGTATTCCCTAAAAAATCATCTGAACTGTAATTC
>JBAZEQ010000008.1:0-8801 GCA_041653855.1 Ignavibacteria bacterium
ATATTGTATTTTGCTTTTACTGAATCAGGAAATGATTTTTCGGGAATATCGATATATACCAATTTATTTTCATCCCATAACATATATCCCTGTTTTGATAATTTAGTCAGCTGGTCATTGGTATATGACATCGGAACAGATAAAGACCCATAAGGTTTTTCATTTTTCAATTCAATTAAATACCAATCAGCCTGTGCTAAAGATAAATTAACCAATGTAACATCCTGTCTAATACCATAGGTTGCCTGAAGACACCATAGCGGGAATGTATCATTATCACCATTTGTAAATAAAATTGCATTTTTATCACAACTTTGTAATAAATTATAGGCATAATCAAACGGGAAATAATTTCCCGACCGGTTTTGATGACTGTAGTTAACTCTTAACATATTTACCGGAACAAAAATAAATGAGACAAGTAAAACTAATGAAGTAACCGGAACAATTGCATTTGATTTAATTTTTTCCTTCAATAATTTAATAATACCTATTACTCCTAAACCTATCCACATCGAGTACACATAAAATGCTCCCTCGTAAAAATAATCCCTTTCTCTCGGTTGCGGGTCCTGCTGATTCTGATATAAAGCTGTAATAACCCCGAGTAATATAAACATCGAGAGAAAAACAAGACCCAGCTTCCAGTCTCTCTTGAAATGATAAAACAAACCAAATAATCCAATTATAAATGGTATCGCATAAAACTTAGAAAAATCAACTCCATCATCCTGATCATATCCAGCCCTTCCGATATACTGCCAGAATAAATAGCGGTTGAACATATGATTGATTTGATATTTCCACATAAACTCCATATCCCCGGAATAATTTTTCCAGGTTCTATCATGCATTCCATCTTTCATATACCTTCTTGGTAACAATAGGGGTTGTTCACCGTATTGTTCACGATTTAAATAGGAAAGTAATCTTTCCATATTATCGGGATTACTATTATCCAGTGGTATATTTTCGACACTTGACCTTTGCAAAACCGAAATATATGTTGTATAACCTATAATCACAAAAAATAAAGATAAAAACACTAAGTTTAATGTTGTTGACTTAGTTTTAACCGAATAATAAATTCCAATTAATAAAAGCACTAAAATTATTATGCCACCAGCTACGGGGAAAGATGATATCATAGAAGGCATCTTCTTTACAATAATAGGATACACAGCAAAAAAAGCTAACATAGAAACACCTGTTGCAATCAGAAAACTCTTACCTGTATATTTATATCTTCTGAAATAAAACAATAAACCTGCAATAAACACACACTGAACAACCAATAAATGGATTCCAATCGATAAACCAACTACATACGCAAAAAACAGAAGATACCTGTCGCTTCCCGGTTCATCTGCTCGCTCCCACCAAACCATTATTGTATAAATACAGAGAGCAATCAAAAATGTACCGAAACCGTATACTTCTGCTTCCAATGCATTAAACCAAAAACTGTCACAAAAAGCATAAGATAACGCACCGATAGCAGCAGCGAAAGTTATGGTAACATAATCAAAAGTTGAATTTAATTTGTCTTTCCAGTTCCTAATAACCTTTATCGAAACTAAATATAGCAGTAACACACTAAGCGAACTCGAAAAAACGGATAAATAATTCATTCGTAAACCAATATCAGATGCGGTTGGTAACATCGTAAATATTTTTCCGACCAAAATATGGAAAGGTGCACCCGGTGGATGCGGAACTGACAGAGTATATGCACAAGCTAAAAACTCTCCGCAATCCCAAAATGACATCGTGGGCTGAACTGTAAGTATGTAAATAATACTAGCGAAGACAAAAACAAATGCCCCCGTAATTCGGTTAATTAGTTTAAAATCCATAATTTAATTTATTGTAAAATGTTTAAATTAAAGTAAATATGAGAGATTTTCAAGATATAAAGGATACTTTGAATAATCTAAAATCTTATTTTTCTGTCAAATCAACTTTACTGAAATAAAGAAAAAAACAAAAGCAAACTATTTTATAACTCCGTAATTAAAAATTCGTTTCCACACCTATTACAAAATTTCTTCCAGCTTGCGGAAAACCGTATTCGGTTTCGTAATATTTATCTAACAAATTATTTACACGGGCGAAAGCAGTGAATTTATTAAATATATTTTGTGAAATCCTTATATTTAATACTGTATAATCAGGAAGATTTCTCCATAGCTGCGAGTCCGAATCTATTCCATATCTTTTTCCTGTAAAAGATGTTTCAAACTGCCAGAGTAACCCGAATTCATATGACTTTGAAAGAGTAAGATTGAAAATATGCTCGGGGCGATATTCGAGTTTATCCGTAGTCAAATCGGATTTATTTTTTGAATTAAGGTATGTATAATTCACATCGGCATCGACAAAGGAAAAAGATTTTTGATAATTTATTTCAATTCCGCCCAAGGTTACTTTTCCTATATTCTGATACTGAAATACAGAGGTGTTAATGGGAACCGCGACAATCATATTACGGACATCAGAATAAAACAAAGCAAGGTTAATGTTTCCAATTTTTGAATTTTTTAATTTTATTCCGGTTTCTGTGTTCCAGCTCCGTTCTTCTGCTAAGTCGGGATTAGGAATGCTCTTTCCGAGCTGTTCGGAAAAGAGTTCCTTCAAAGTCGGGAACCTACTTTTATTTGAAACGTGTGCATATATATAAATATCAGATGTAATATTTTTACCAATGCCAAAATGCCCGTTCAACGCGGGAATTTCATTTCGTGTTGTGCTGTCATTCGCAAATGTGATATTCAAAATATTAAAATTTAGTGCCGTTATAAAATCTATTTCCGATATTTTAAAATTCTTTTCAAGACCTGCAGTATATGTTTCAGCAGAGAATTTTTTATTCGGTTTATTATAATTTGCCCGGTCATAATGTGTGTCATGCTTATAAAAGAATGCAAACCTACCCGAAAATATTTTTGAAATATTTATTTCCGGTATAATTGAAATCCCTGTAGAATATTCATCATAGGTAGAAGTAAAGGATGAATTTTTTATTTGGGTTGTGTAAGAGTTATTATCATAAGCATTAAGCACGTTATAACTATTTACAGTATATATATTTCCCCTCAGTTTAAGTGCATCGTTGATTTTGAAATTTGAAATAAAATTTATGATAGTATTATTCCAGTCTGTATATTTCCAGTATCTTGGAAAGTTTGTATAAATTTGTGTCGGAACATCTTTTGAGTTTAGTGTCTTGCTAAATGCGAGCGTAAAATCAGAGTTATCAGCAGGTTTAAATCCGAGTTTCACTGTGGCACCTTTTTGAATAAAGCTGGTGTTATTCCTTTTATCTCCGTTTTCATTTTTAGTTGGAGAAAAACTCGACGGTAGATTGTAACCATCGGATTTATTATAGTTAGCAGAAATCAGCCAGTGAAAAGTTTTATACATTCCCGAATTTTTTGCAAAGGCACCATAGGAATTTCCGAACATCAGTTTTGCGAATGTTTCTATTTTTTTTACGGGTTCATCGGTTATGATATTAACAGAGCCACCGAGAGTATTAGCACCGTATAATACAGATGACATACTTTTTGAAATTGTTATTTTTCCGATTGGTGCGGAATTAATTTGAGATAAGTCATAGGTGCCGTCGTAGGAAATATAAAGCGGAACTCCATCGAAAAAAACAGCGGTCTGCCGCTGTTCGAATCCTCTGAGTTTGATTATGGATTCGTTTCGGGAATTTTGTGTAATAGTAAGTCCGGGGATTTGTGAAAAAGATTCATTCAAAGAAAAATTGTCTTTCGAATTAATTTTTGTTTTATCTATATCTATTGTGCTTGCGGTTTTTATGATTGACTCGTTTTGAGCGGTTATGATAATTTCACCGGAATAATATATCTTGAGAGAATCGGAATCCTGACTGTAAGAAAAGTCGGAAAGAAAAACAAAAAGGATAAGTATTGCAAAGGGTTTAAATTTTTTTATCATAATTATTTGAAATATTAAAAAATCAAAAACCCCGCAATGCATATAAAAGCGAGGCTAATAAATTAAACCCTTCCTCCTTTGCAAAGCGGCAGGCGTACCTGTTTCCGGGCAGACCCTATCGGTTATGTGCCGTGTCTATTTTGATTTAGGCATAATAACTCGGAGTTAAATAAAATTAAATAATAAGGTTTGGAATTACAATGAAATTATTGGTTAGTGATTAGAGTTGCAGAGGATATAAAATGATTTAACAATTGCTTTTAATAAATATTTACAATAATTTCAAATTATAAATATGCCGTGTAAAATTATTTTAATATTAATTCTTTCGGTAGTCTCAATTAATTGTAGACAGGACACTAATATTCGCAAGAATGTAGATACTGTTAAGACAAAAGATATAGAGATTAAAAACGAAAATGAGGAAATAGTTTCCATTATTGGTGTTGGAGATATTATGATGGGAACGAATTATCCTTCCGCAGGTTCACTTCCCCCTGATGACGGAAAATATCTTTTTGATGATGTAAAAGAAATTTTAAAAAATGCAGATATTACATGCGGAAATCTCGAAGGAACTTTTTTAGATAAAGGCGGAACTCCTAAAAGATGCAATGATTCGGGTAATTGTCATTCGTTCAGGATGCCAACAAGGTATGCAGAGTATTTGTATGATGCGGGATTCGATTTTATGAATCTTGCAAATAATCATAGCGGCGATATGGGATTGGAAGGCAGAGAAAGCACGTATAGAACTCTGGAAAAAAATGAAATTAGTTTTGCCGGAACGCTGGATTATCCTGCGGCGATACTGGAAGTTGAAGGAATAAAATACGGCTTTGCCGGATTTGCACCGAATAACGGAACGGTGAGTTTAATAAATATTAAGAAGGCAAAAGAAATAATATCGGATTTGAAAGCGGAATCAAATATTGTGATTGTATTTTTTCACGGTGGTGCAGAAGGAAATTCAGCACAACGTGTAAGCAGATATAATGAGACATACCTTGGAGAAAACAGGGGAAATGTGTTTGAGTTTGCTCACGCTGTAATCGATGCAGGAGCGGATATTGTTTTCGGAAGCGGTCCGCACGTTACAAGAGCGATAGAGCTGTATAAGGATAGAATTATTGCATATAGTCTGGGAAATTTTTGTACATATGGAAAATTCGGTTTGAGTGGAGCAACTGGTATAACTCCAATTATAAAAATATTCATTAACAAAAGCGGAGAATTTGTAAGAGGAGAAATAACACCAATCAAGCAAATCAAAAGAGGCTTTCCCGTGATTGATACGGATAATACTGCAATAAAAACTATTAAAAGTTTAACGAAGAAGGATTTTCCTGATACAGAACTGAATATCTCCGACGAAGGAAAAATCGAAAAGAAATAGATTTTATCTTATGGTGTAAAGAATTATAAGTTGAATTTTTTTTAAGAAATTCGTAGATTATAAATTCAAATTTTAAACTAGTAATCCGCTGTGGCGGACAACAGGTTTAAAACCGGACAGGTAGCTCAGTTGGTAGAGCAACGGCCTGAAAAGCCGTGTGTCGCCGGTTCGATTCCGGCCCTGTCCACAAAAAAGTGTAAAATTTTAAATAGTTTTACACTTTCTTTTTTCCAGCCCTTCAAATTTCCTTCAACTTTTTCTAACATTTTGTACTTAATTTGTATTTAAAAATTATTTTTGTTATTATAAAATTAATAACAACCTGAATAAAAGTACATATAAAAATACAATTTTATAAAATAATATTATTTAATATTCTTTAGAAAACTGATAATTGATAAAATTTATTATACTTAAAATGTACTAAGTGAATAATGAAATATTAATTTTTAGGTAAATTTTAAAAGAAGTCAACGGCTTAATATTTTTATATTCAGAAAATGTGCTTTTATTTTTTACATTATTTCTAAATTAATTTTTCATTATTTTTGTGAAATTTTAAATATTAAAATATGTCTTCAAAAAATGAACGGAAAACGGAAGATATAGTAAGAAAGAAATTAAATAAATTAGGTTATGATGATGATGAAAATATTAAAATTGAACCGCAGAAAAGTGACAATCCTAAAATTCAGAAATTATTAAAATCTGCAAGTAAATCTGGTGAAGGCATTGGTAAACCAGAATTTATTATTAGACATGAAATCTATCCTGACTTTTTAATTGTAGTTGAATGTAAACCTGATATAAAATTTCATCAAAGCGAAAACTTAGATAATCCTAAAGATTATGCTGTTGATGGTGTATTACACTATGCATCATTTTTATCAAAAGATTATAATGTAATAGCTTATGCAGTTAGTGGTGAAACAACATCTGAATTAGAAATATCATCTTATTTTTGGGTAAAAGAATCACAAACATATTCTAAATTAATAACAGACAAAAATAAAGATGTTGAAGATTTTTATGATTTTGAAAAATTAATTTCTTATGCAACTTTTGACCATAAATTAATAACAAAAAGATTTGAAGATTTAATTTCTTTTTCAAAAGATTTGCATAATTATATCAGAGACTATGCTAAATTAAGTGAAACAGAAAAGCCATTATTAGTAAGCGGTGTTCTTATTGCTTTATTAAATCAAGGTTTTGCAAAAAGTTATAAAAATTATAACCAGAAAACACAACTTGCAAAAAAGCTTATTGATGCTATAGAAGAAGTAATTGATGAAGCTGTAATCCCAAAAGGAAAAAAGAAAACAATGTTACAGCCATTTTCTTTTATTAATGTTCACCCTGAATTATCAAAAGTTGATTCAAGAACACTTGAAACACCATTATATAAACTAATCTGTGATATTGATATTCATGTTAAACCGTTCATAGACATTTACAAAAATTTTGATGTTATTGGGCAATTTTATGGTGAATTTTTACGATATACCGGTGGTGATAAAAAAGGATTAGGTATTGTTTTAACACCGAAGCATGTAACAGAAATTTTTGCTAAAATTGCAAACCTTACGACTAAATCAGTTGTACTAGACATTTGTGCTGGTACGGGTGGATTTTTAATATCTGCTATGGAAACAATGATTCGTAATGCAAAAACAGAAAGTCAAATATTAAAAATCAAGAATCAAAATTTAATAGGTGTTGAACAACAGCCAAATATGTATGCGTTAGCTTGCGCAAATATGATATTAAGGGGTGATGGGAAGGCAAATCTATATCAAAGTAGTTGTTTTGATGAAGCAATAACAAAAGAAATAAAAAGAAGAAAAGCAGATGTAGGAATGATTAATCCACCTTATTCACAAAAAGGTGACGGATTACATGAATTAAATTTTGTAGAACAAATGTTAGATAATTTGAAAAAAAATAGTATAGGTATTGCTGTCGTACCAATGTCTTGTGCAATATCACCACATAATTTAAAAAACAAAATACTTAGAAAGCACCGACTTGACGCAGTAATGTCATTACCTGATGAAATTTTTTATCCAATTGGTATTGTAACTTGTATTATGGTTTTTACATCACATATTCCGCACGAACAAAATCCATATTTTAAAACATGGTTTGGTTATTGGAAAGATGATGGTTTTATAAAAACAAAGCATAAAGGAAGAATTGATTCTGGAAAGTGGAAAAAAATTGAAGAAAAATGGTTAGATTCTTATTTTAATAGAAATGAAATACCCGGATTAAGCGTATTAAAAAAAGTAAATATGAATGATGAATGGTGTGCTGAAGCTTATATGGAAACAGATTATAATGATATTAAAAAATCTGATTTTGAAAAAAGCGTTAAGGATTATTTTATATTTAAATCAGTTAACAATTTGTAGTATGAAAATATTTTATGATTATTTCGATATAGAGTATGGACAAGGAAAATATACTTCAAAAAGATTTTTGAATGATAATATTGGGACTATTCCATTAATATCTTCAAAGGGCATTAATAATGGAATTTATGGTTTTTATAATATTGAACCAAAATATAAAAATGTTATCACAGTTCCAAGAACTGGTTCTATTGGAATGGCATTTTATCAAAACTATTTTTGTTGTGTTGATGACAATTGTTTAGTCTTGATTCCTAAAAAAGTAATGTCAGATACAAAAATGTTATACTTTACATTTCTAATTCGCCAAAATAAATATAGATTTGTTTATGGTCGACAAATTACACCTGACAGATTAGGAAATATTAAAATACCCAAAAATTTTCCTAAATGGATAAATAATATTAAAGTAAAAAATATTGATGATATTAATAAATCATTTAAAAAATTAAATTTAAGATTATTGCCAAATTTATGGAAATGGTTTTTATTTAAAGATCTTTTTGATTTAAAAAAGGGTAAAAGATTAACAAAGGTAAATATGTATAAAGGTAACACACCATTTATAGCAGCAATTGATAAAAATAATGGATATAGACAATATATTGGTCAAAAACCAATACATCAAAAAAATACTATTACAGTGAATTATAATGGTTCGGTTGCTGAAACTTTTTATCAACCGATTCCTTATTGGGCAACAGATGATATAAATGTTTTATATCCAAAATTTGAATTAAATAAATATATTGGAATGTTTTTAGTTACTATAATAAAAAAAGAAAAATATAGATTTAATTATGGAAGAAAATGGCATTTAGAAAGAATGTATGAATCAAAAATAAAATTACCAGTTAATAATAAAAGTAAACCTGACTGGGCTTTTATGGAAAACTATATTAAATCACTTCCTTATTCTAAATATTTAGAATAAAAAATGTAATTAAATTTTAATTAATTATTAAGATATATATAAAGACTTATAGAATTATTATTAAGTTATATGTCTGAAAAGCCGTATGTCG
>JBAZEQ010000008.1:8811-9721 GCA_041653855.1 Ignavibacteria bacterium
TCCGCCACGGCGGACTTTTAGCCGGAACTGTCCACATAAAATTACAACCACTTAGGGTTTATACTTTAAGTGGTTTTTTATTTGGTGGTTATAGCAGTGGTTATATGAAATGGCTGGTTTTTGTATCCCGAAGAAAAGGAGCATTTATATTCTTGTCGAAACGGAAAAATGGAGTTTATTATATCTGGTACAAAGATGAATTGACGGGTATAATGAAAAAGGATTCAACGAAAGCCAAAATTCAAACTCAAGCACAGCAATACTTATTCAACTTTGAAAAAATAAAACGAGAACAAGACAAAAGTAAGTTTTTTACTCTTACTTCGTTAAGAGATTTTGCTTTGAATTATGTCCAAAGCAATCTTACTAAATCGACTCTCACAGCTAATATTTCACGTAGAATATCATTGATGTAAATGGTTATTTTTATCTTAACCTCTTAAGTATATAACTTAAATGCCTCAATATGATAATTCGATTTACACGTCTATATATTTAAATAAAAAAGATTTACAACTTTTATGTCGTAAATCTTCAAATATTTTATATCACAAAGAATTGGCAATAACCCTTAAAACACAAAACAAATTACAGTCTCTTATTTATCTTTCTTATCTGCTTTTTCGCGTTTTGATAAAATAAGGTCTATCAAACCATATGCCTTGGCTTCCTCTGCATTCATATAATTATCTCTCTCGGCATCTTTTGCAATTTGTTCGACAGGTTTTCCAGTATGTTTTGAAATAATCTTAAAAATATTATCACGTGTCTTTAACATCTCTTTAGTATAAATTTCGATTTCAGTAGCCTGTCCCTGCGTACCGCCTAATGGCTGGTGCATTAAGATTTTTGAGTTCGGGAGTGCAATTCTTTTCCCTGCCGCTCCTCCTGTTAACAAAATCTGTCCCAT
>JBAZEQ010000008.1:9731-21965 GCA_041653855.1 Ignavibacteria bacterium
CATAGAGGCCGCCATACCTACACAGGTAGTCGATACATCGCTTCTGATGTAACACATAGTATCGTAAATTGCCATACCTGCTGAAACACTACCGCCCGGTGAATTTATATAAAGCATAATGTCTTTATCAGGGTCTTCATACTCAAGAAATAATAACTGGGCAACAATCAAAGATGCAATTTCATCGAAAATCGGAGTCCCGAGAAATATCAATCTTTCTTTCAATAGTCTCGAATATATATCATATGCCCTTTCCCCTCTCGATGTCGATTCAACGACAATCGGAACGAGCTGGTTACTAATTTGTTTTGCTTTATCCAGTCCCGCAGTAATTTCTGCTTCACGGCTTTTAATAATACTTGTAAAATCCATATATATTATTTTTTAAATTTAAACTATTTTTTAAATTTCATTTTTCAAAATCAATTATTTAAATCTTCTGCTTTCTTTGTTTCAATTACTTCTGTAACATTTGCATTTTTTACAATAAAATCAAGAACTTTATCCGCTAATAGCTGTGACTTCATCTCGTCATTTGCTTTATATACCTCTATAAGTTTATCAGCCGGAATATTGTATCTTTTTGCACTTTCTTCGGCAACCTTCCGGTAATCCTCGTCGACCAATTCCATTTTTTCGAGTTCTACGATTTTTTCCTTAATCAAATACCATTTAGTATTAAATATCGCATCAGCCCTGTGCTGCTGTCGGAACTCCTCTTCATTAAATTCTTTCATATGGTCATGCTTTCCGTGTTTGTTCTTATGCTCTTTTACATAATCATCCAATATAGTATTTACATAATAATCAGGAACAGTCAAATCGTTAGATTTAATCAATTCGCCAAGTGCACCGTCCTTCAATCTCTGACTTGAAACGTTATCATATGCTTTTTCAATTTCTTCTTTAATTACTTTCCTCATATCCTCTTCTGTTTTTACATCATCTCTATTAGTAAATTTTTTAAATGTCTCTTCGTTCATTTCAGGTTTTATGATTTTTTCTACTTTTGTACACTTAACCTGAAGTTTCTTTTTCTCGTTATTAGCAGGATTTATAATTTCGATTATTCTTTCTTCATTTTCACGAATACCTTTCAACCCTTCTTTATAGTCTTTTTCAAGATGCTTACTGCCAAGATAAATCCTGATATCCTTTTCAGTTTTTCCAACAACCACATTTCCTGCATCGTCAAGTTCCTGTGTATCAAATGTTACCATATACTCATCATCCGTAGCTTGCCCATCGATTTCATAATTTGCGAATTTTAAGTTCATATATATTAACTCTTCATCAACCAATGAATCATCAACTTCGTACTTTGTTTTTGTTAAATCAAGATTTTTATAATTTTCGAGTACTATTTCGGGAGCAACCTCGAATTCAACTTTCATAATTAGTTTTTCTTTCGGTTTATAATCTAAATCCTTTAAAGTACCCTTCCCTATCAGCTTTATTTTATTTTCAATAATATATTTTATGAATATTTCTTCCGTAATATCTTCGAGAGCGGAATATTCAATGCTGTCTCCATACAGTTTTTTCACCATATTTATAGGTGCTTTTCCTTTTCTAAATCCCGGAATCTGTACTTTTTGCCTGTATTTTATTATTGCCTTTTCAAAATGAGGTGTCAATTCTTCATAGGAAAGCGTTGCTTCGAATTCCTTTTTACAATTTTCTAATTCTTTTATATTTACTTCCATTTATCAATTTTATGCTTAAAACGTAAAATTTATCAAATTTTATTTGCATTAACAATGTAATAAGAAATTTCATTGGGCTTCCCTTTATCATTGAAACAAAATATTAAATTCCCTTTTTTTGAAGGAATCAAATTTTTTAAAAAACAAAGGAGTAATAATGTCAACAGAAAGAGTACTTTCTGATAAAGATTTATGGATATTAATAGCACAAAGTTCTGTCGGTATAACGCACAGACCGTTAAACCTTGTAGGAGCAAATTTAAAAGGTGCTGATCTTCAGAGAGCAAACCTTACAAACGCAGATTTACAAAATGCTAATCTGGAAGGTGTAAATTTAAAATGTGCAAATCTATCCAATGTAAATTTAACAGGCGCTAATCTATCGAATGCAAATCTATCCGAAGCAAAATTAAGCGGAGCTAATCTTTCGAAAGTAAACCTATCCGGTACAATATTAACAGGTACAAATCTTCAGGGTGTTGACCTCACATCACATAATATGAAAGGTGCAGATTTAACGAATGCAAATCTTGCGGGTGCAAAACTAAATTAAGCAGACTTATCGGGTGCAAAACTTTCTGATGCAAAACTCTGGCAAGCAAAATTTACGGAAGCGACCCTTACAGATGCTTTACTTAAAGGTGCGAATCTACAAGGTGCAGACCTCTCCGGACACGTTTTAAAAGATTTGGATTTAACCGAAGCAAAACTATCAGGCGCAAATCTTCAGGGTACTGACCTATCGAATTCCAATTTATCGGAAGCAATACTATGGCGTGCTAACCTGACTGATGCAAATTTAACCGATGCAAATCTTTCGGGTGCGAACTTACAAAGTGCAGAACTATCAGGTGCAGTACTGCTAAGAGCTAACCTTCAGGATGCAAATCTTTTTGCAGCAAATCTGAATGGAGCGAATTTGTGGTATGCTGAATTGTCGGGAGCAAACCTAACCGATGCAAAACTCGATACTGCAATCGGGTATAAACCAAAAGAAAAGAAAAAAAAGTATAAATAACATTAAATCTTAAATATAAATAAATAAAATATTTTTAGATTTCACAGGAATTTATAATAGAATTGAATTTAAAACGTATTTTAGATAAATTATATGTTATAAATAATGTGCCCGTAGCTCAGCTGGATAGAGCAATAGCCTTCTAAGCTATAGGTCGATGGTTCGAATCCATCCGGGCATACCACTTTCCCCCGTCACGTAGGGGTCTTTAACAATGTATAATTACCATCGTGAAGTTTATATTAAAAAAAACACAACACTAAACTATAAATTTCGAATTTATAATTATTAAAATTGTTTTAGTAAGTCAGTATTAGAATTTAGATATTCCAGAATTTTCTTTAATACAATATTATCCCCATCTTGATTATAATGAGTATCTGTCGGATAATAAAGAATTTTATCTGATTTAAGAAATTCTTCATAAATCTCTATTACACCGATGTTTCTTTTTTTCAATTCATTGCAAAGGGCAGGAATGAAATTGTTATATGTGTCATTGTTTAATAACTTATGATAAAAGGTGTATTTATTGGGTATTGGCAGAAAAACAAGTTTCAAATTATATTTTTCGTACAATTTTTCGCTTAAATCTTCAATATTGTTACATATGTTTTGTAATTCTTCGTTAGAGTATTTATAATAGAAACTTATTTTTGTAGTTTCATCCAAATCCTGATTTTCAAAAAGCCATGGTGGATCTTTGATATACACAGGCGTAATCGGAGGTATACAACCTAAATAATCGAACATAAAATTTACTATAGTTGTATGCATTTTGTACGTTAAAATACTATGTTGCAGTAAATACAAATATTTTTTTTCATAACCAATAGGAAATATTATTCTATACTCGTCTAATTTTGATGGCTTTTTTTCCTCCAGTGGTTGCAGATTAGAAAAAACTTTTGGAATATTGTATTGTGCAATTTCTAATAAAAATATCTTTTTTCTCTTTGATGAATAATTTTGTTTTTCCAAATCCAATAAATACCGGGAAATTCTATCATTAAAAAATACCTTTTTCTTAAGTGTATCATACAGTTTTTCGGGTAATTGCTTGCCCCGTGCTTTACCATCAAAGAAACTATCCCCATAAATTAATATATCTGCATCATTCGGATTCGAATTTTTCCCGGATAGCTTAAATGGTGGTAACTCTTCAGGGAGAGGAATTTTAAAATTATCTATTAAATTCAATATATATAAATCGCCATAATTACCTTTATCCTTTATTTCAATGAACTCTTTATCTATTAAAAATAAAGGGCTTTCACTTAGTCTCACACTAATATAAATAAAAAGACAAAATAGTCCGGTTAGATATATAATTGATTTTAGTATTCTGCTTTTAAAATTCATTTAATTAAAACCTAAAATATAAAAAATCCATTTTACTACCGCTTTGGAATAATATAGATAATGTTAAAATTAATATGATAACCGGCCATTTTAACAAAACTAATATTTCAAGATATTTACCTTCTTTATTATTGTATCTATATTGAATAAATTCTAAAATAAACATTATGATAATTGATAGTACTAAAACAATAAATTCGGTTTTATATTTGAAGAAATAGAAAGTAAAATCCGGCTCAAAGCAATTTTTTATTACCATAAATGCGGAACTAATATCATCAGATTTAAAAAATATCCACGCAAATGAAACTAAAACAAATGTAAATAATATACTAAAAGTATTTCGTATTTTACTATTGAGCCCTATTGTACGATATAACTTCTTCCTCTTTTTCCGGGTTAAAAAACCAATTAATAAATAGAATCCGTGTAACATACCCCAAACAATATAAGTCCATTTGGGTCCGTGCCACAAACCGCATATTGTCATAGTAATAAAAATACTTAAAATATAAGCCCACATATCCGGTTTCAATTTTATCCTTTTCATCATTATAAATTTCCTTGCGAAGGAATATGACAGTGGTAAGAATAAATATTCCATCAGCCAGCTCGTAAGAGTAATATGCCATTTTTTCCAAAAATCCGAAATAGATTTTGAAAAATATGGATATCGGAAATTATCTGTTAACTTGATATTAAGAATTTCCGCAGAACCAAGTGCCATATCTGTATAACCTGAAAAATCTGCGTATATCTGTATTGAGTAAAATAATACGGAAATTATTTGGGACAATCCGTGATAATCAACCGGATTGAAATAAATATTTTTAAAATGATACGCTATCCCGTCTGCAATTACTACTTTTTTAAAATAACCGTATAAAAATCTTTTAGAACCATTTATTACAGATTCATAATTAAAATCTTTTTCAATCTGCAATTGCGGAATAAATTTACCGGCTCTTTCAATCGGTCCGGATAATACTTTAAGGAAAAAACATATATAAATTATAAAATACCCGGGATGCCTTTCAGCTTTTATTTTTCCATTATAAATATCGACATTATAACTTATCAACTGAAATGTGTAATATGAAATACCTATTGGAAGAATATTATTAAAAGACACCAATGATAGTTTAATTCCAAAATTTTTAAATAAAAAATCGATGTTTTCCGAAAAAAAACCTAAATATTTAAAAACAAACAATAAACCGACATTGAATAACAGGCTTAAAATTAAAAATACTTTCTTTTTTCCTTTATCTTTGATTGTTTCAAGTGTTATACCGGACATATATCCGGCTGCGGTTGCAAAGATTATTATATAGACATAAGATATTTTCCATGTTAGTAGATTAAAAAAACTTGAGACCAGTAAAACTATCCAGCGGTATCTGGTCGGAACCAAATAAAATAAAGCTACTACTATCGGAAAAAAAACAAAAAATTCAAGTGTGGAAAATATCATTTCAAATTATATGTTTAATAATTTTTATTATAAGAAGTATTTATTTTTGTTTCTTATGCTGTCAAATTATTAAAACCTGACTTAACAAAAAACACTAAAATTTAATAATCATTTTTTAATAGTTTTTTCGGGTATGTAACTTTACTGGCACGGCAGGTCTTCAACAATATAAAATAATAATATACATTTCAACGTAAAATATTGAATGTTATTTGTTATAAATTTCTATTCTTGCTATAAAGCCGCACCTTATATAACATAAAATAATCGCCATTAAAATTCACAATCCAACATTCAAAATTCACTAAATTTACCATTTAAGTTTTTATCTCAATTGCTTATCTTTATGTTTTTATAAATACTTTTAATTTTATCTGTATATCAGGAAAAAGGGGAAAAATATAATTTTCTGTTTTATTCTTGCCGTATTTCTAATCTGGCAACCATATACTTATTCTCAAATTAAGATTTTCGAGCGGAACACCGCGGATACAATTTCAAAAGGCTTATCTATAAATAGTGAAAAACGAATAAAAATTGATTTAAATGGCAAATGGGGTCTTTCCCTCGATGAGGGAAAAGTTTTTTCTGAAATTATTGTACCGAATTGCTATACATTCGAAGGTGTTACTTACTATAAAAGAAATTTTGTAATTCCTGATTCAATTTTAAGTAAATATTGCTTATTACTTATTACAGAAGGAATAAATTATGAATCAGAAATAAAGATTAATAATGTCTTCGTCACAAAAACTATTGGCGGGGCAAGCTCATTTATTACACCGCTGGACGGTAATACAATAAAAAATCAAAATGAAATATTCATTAAGGTTAACAATCTTTTAAATAATACTCACACAATTCCACTTGCAAACCAGATTAATTACACAAGAAACTATGGTGGTATAAATAAAGATATATATATTATTGCAGTTCCAAAAGTTTACGTTTTCGAGAGTATTATCAATTATAAATTTGAAAATGAAAATACCCTGCATTTTACAAATGTAATTGAAATTAATTCCGAAAATCTATCATCCGTAAAAGAATTCGATAGAGAATTATATGTAAAAACAAAATTATTAAAAATAAATAGCAATGAAGTCATAGCTGAAAGCATTCCGGTAAAATTAGCAATAGATGATTACCAATCCGTTAATTTAACTAATCAATTTTTAGCTAAAAATGTGAACTTATGGTCTCCTGAAAATCCAGAACTATATACAATAAAAACTGTTATTCAAAATTCCTCCGGTACGACTATAGACGAAAGAACCTGTGAAATCGGTTTTGTAAATATTAAAATCCGCAATGAAAATATCTCTTTGAACGGAAAAAATATTTCATTAAACGGAATTAATTACAATGAAGACTCTCCGAGGTTCGGAAGTACACTCGATTACTCCGAAGTAGAATTCGATTTAAAGAAAATAAAAGAATTCGGGTTTAATTGCATCAGGGTTGAAGGTAAGCCTGCTCATCCTTACATAATAAACATTTGCAACAGGATTGGATTATTTATTTTACAGGAAATTCCTTTTAACGAGGTTCCCGAAAGAGTTTTAAAGGATAATAATTATACACAATTTGCAATAGATTATTTGGAAAGTATTATAAAAAGAGATAAAAATTCTCCAGCTGTAATAGCATGGGGTATAGGGAATAATTTTGATGTAACCTGCATTTCAGCAAGTAATTATGTTAAAAACATTAAAGAAGCCACTTCCAAACTTGATTCACGCCAGTTATATTATACTACTCGTAACCTGAAAAATGATATTTGTTCGGAATTTATAGATTTAAAAGGAATAAATTTTTCAACAAATAGTTATGATAAATTACAGAAATATGTTGATGAGATAAAAGCATCAAACAAACAAAATTCATCAGTTTTCGTTTCATCTTATGGTATGTGCATAAACAATGACAACAGGAATGGATTCGGCGACAGGCAATCTGTCGAGGCACAGGCAAAGTTTTTATCGGAATCTTATAAAATCGTAAGTAATTCTTTTTTTGCAAATTTTATTTCTTCTTATTCGGATTGGAATGCAGAATCCCCTCTCAATTTACAATTGAACTCAAATCCCTATTTGAAAACAGACGGAATATTTGATTTTTACCGTGAACAGAAAAGCTCTGCAATGATACTTAAAAGATTGATAAACGGGCAGGGTTACCAGAAAATTCCCGAAGGTTCGGGTGAAATAATGAATAAGGATAATTATTTTGTATTCATAATAACGGGATTAATCTCAATAATTTTCTTTTTCTTCCTGCTTGGTAAATTGAGATATTTCAAATCGAATATTATTAAGAGCATTATTTCACCCAAAAATTTCATTTATTTTGTAAAAGAGCAGATGCTTATTGCTGCCTATAGAAATATTATTCTGAATTTTTTAATAGCTCTTTCACTTGGATTATTCTTTGCATCGGTAATTTATCTTTTCCGGGAAAATATTTATTTAGATATGCTTCTTTCGAGTGTATTCACAAATCCCGAAGCAAAGATGAATATAGCTTATGTGATTAATTCCCCTATTAATTTATTACTATTGTTTTCTGTAGCAATATATTTGAAAATAATTTTAATTACATCTTTCGCATTTGTTTTAAATTTCTTTTACATTAAAAAAAGCAATTTAAGAACTATTTATACCATTACGGTTTGGTCATTTATTCCATTTCTAATATTTTTATTAATAGGGACTGTAATATATAAATTATCCGGTGAAGGTTCTTCTTTTATAACTGTAACATTAGTTTTATTTATTCTAATTTACCTATATTGTTATATAAAATTATTTCATGGGTATAAAATTATATTTGAAATATCAACTTTAAAAACTGTAATTTACGGATTGTTGATATTTATATTTGTTCATATGGTTACTTTTGCGTATTTTTATTACATAAAATCGACTTTAAGCATTTTTGATTTAATATTAAGTTATAATCATTAAAATTGTATTTATCCAGACTCGAAATATTTGGTTTTAAATCGTTTCCGGAAAAGACTTCGATAGAATTCGACAGCGGGGTTGCCGCTATAGTTGGTCCGAATGGTTCGGGAAAATCCAATATTGTCGATGCAATTCGCTGGGTTCTCGGTGAGCAGGGTGATAAAGTTTTAAGAAGTGAAAAAAGAGAAGATGTAGTTTTCAACGGTACGAACAAAAGAAAACCTCTTAGCGTTGCCGAGGTATCCCTTACTATTCAGAATAATAAAAATATATTACCGACCGAGTATAGCGAAGTTCAAATTGCAAGAAGATTTTTCCGAAGCGGAGAAACCGAATATTATCTTAACGGAACAAAAGTCAGGTTGAAAGATATCAGGAGTTTGTTTGTTGATACCGGAATTGGTCCCGACGCATATTCGGTCATAGAATTGAAAATGGTAGATGCAATCCTTTCATCGGTTAAAAACGAAAGGCGTAAACTTTTCGAAGAAGCTGCCGGAATCGTTTCATATAAATATAGCCGTGACTTAACCATAAAAAGACTCGAATCCGTGAAAGAAAGCCTGACGAGAGTCAATGATATCATTCGAGAAAAGCAAAGAAACGTTAATGCAATGGAGCGACAGGTGAAAAGAGTAGAAGAAGCAAAAATTGTCTTTGAAGCTCTGAAAAATCTGGAAATCGTAGTATCCAATTTCGAATTCAAATCCCTGATAGATGAAATAAAAGAAATCAAAGAGCATGAATATGAGAACATCACGCTAAAAGAATCACTTCAATTAACTATAAAAGAATTTGACGAGAAATATGATTTAATGAGAGAGGAAAACCAGAAGTATGAAGATTCATTAAATATAATCGGCAATGAAATTTCTGTTAAAAAAGACGAAATCAACGAAATTGAAAGATTTAATCTCGTTACGGAAGAAAAAGTAAAAAATTACGAACAAAATGTTTCAAGGCTAAACGCTGAAAACGAAAATTTCGAAAAAAGTATATTATATAATTCCGATAAATCCACGGAATTAAGGCAGAAAATTGCCGTTCTTAAAAATACTCTGGATATTTCAGAAACAGCACTCGCAGAAAAAAAATCAAATGTTGACTCCACAATCAAGATAATCAATGAAAAGAAAAACGATATAATTTCGATTGGTCAGAAAGTTAAGGAATTAACGAAAACAATTAACACAAAAAAATCCGAGTATCAAAAAAACAAAATTAAACTCGATAATAACCTTGAAAGACTAAAAACAATCGGCGAGAATATAGAAACGGATTTAAAATCAATAGAAAGTTATGAAAAGAAGAAAAACGAACTCGGAAACGACCTTGATACAGTCTCCATAGAATTCAAAGAAAAAGAATCCGAATATCAAACGAATTTAAATATTAAGTCTTCTTTAGTAGAAAAAATATCGGAATCGGAAAAGTTTCTTACACAAAAATTTCTTGAACTCCAGAATAAATCGAGCAGGATAGTTCACCTTCAAAACCTGCTTGAATCTTTTGAAGATTACGCCGAAGGTGTTAAATTTCTCGTAAAAGATAAAAAACACGGAGGTATAAAAACTGTTACAGATACTATCGAAGTAAATGATAAGTATAAAACTGCAGTAGAGACGGCTCTCGGCGAAGTATCCAATTACCTTATACTGGATGATTCAAGAGTTTTAAATAAATTAATAAACGAGCTTAATGCAAGCGAAAAAGGCAAAGTAACTTTTATCCTGAATGATAAACTAGAATACTCAAATCCGTTCGTTCAGTTTGAATATTATAAACCTGAATTTCTGAATAACGATGGTGTCTTTGGCTTTGCAAATGATTTGATAAAATGCAAACATCCCGAATACCAGCTTCTGGTTAACTATCTTCTCGATGAATATGTTATTGTAAGAGATGCAGATATTGCATTCAAACTTTCAAAAGATAATTACTACAAGTTTATTACTCTTGAAGGTGATATTATAACCGAAAGTTTTATAAGAGCCGGCAGTAAAGTTAAAGAAGAAAGCATAAAATTAGGCAGGGAAAAACAAATTGAAAGATTGATTGTAGAAAGAGACAAATTTTCCGGTGAAATCAAAGAACTTGAAGGCGAACTCGAATCATTTAAACTACAGCTCCAGAAACTTAATATAATTGCACAAAAAGAAAAAATTACAGAACTTGAAAAGATTATTTCAGGTATAGAAAATGAAATTTCTCTTTTCAATTTCAAGATAGAAGAATTAAATAAAACATATGTTTTTAATGGAGAAATATATACCAGAATTCAGGAAGAAGATAAAACTCTAAACGAAATTATAAATTATTTAATAGAAGAATTAAATAAACTTGAAAACCAGGAATCTAATCTTGAAAAAGAACTGGCATTCTTAACTGATGAGTTCAATATTATTGACCAGAATTATAAACAATATTTAAACGAATATAACAGTTTCAGCTTAGAGTTAATTAAACTAAAAAACGAATTAAAAAACGAAGAAGCAAATATTCAACGTACACTGAATACAATTGAGTATCAGAAGAAACAAATTGAAACAAATAAGAAACAGATTGTAGAGGAAACAGAATTACTTGAAGATTTTAAAATAAATCTCGAAGATAATGACGAAAGACTTTCCGTTTTGAAAAATGATGAGCAAAAAATGACAGATGATTATAACCTGCAAAAACGATTATTTGACGAAAGAAAAGAAATTCAGAACCGAATCGATGACGAAAGAAGAGGAAAGAGATTTATGTTTGATAAGGTCTCTCAGAAACTTATTGACTCACAGATAAAAATTAAGGAAAATGAAATAAAATCTGAAAACATAAGAATATTCCTGAAGAAAAAATACGAAATGGATTTATTCGATAATTATGAAGAAATAAAATTGCAGGAAAACTTATCGAAAGCACTCGAAGATTTCACCGATGTAACAGGGTTTTTTGATTTATCTAAAGCAAGAGGTGAAATCGATGAAATGACAGTGAAATTGAATAAGTTGGGAGGTGGTTACCAGCAACTGGTTTGGGATGATTTCCAGACCGAAAAAGAGGAACTGGAAAGAATGATTGTCCAGAAGAATGATTTACTTGAATCCGAAAAGGATATCAGAAAAACTATCGAAAAGATTAATAATGAAGCAAAGGAAAGGTTTTTCAAAACATTCGAAGAAATCCGCAGTAATTTCATCAGGATTTTCACTGAACTTTTTCAGGAAGGTGATGAAGCAAATTTAAAACTCCTTTATGAAGCCGACGAAGAAGGTAAAATAATTGAAGACCCGCTCGAAGCGAAAATTGAAATCACTGCAAAACCAAGAGGTAAAAGACCAACTTCGATAGAGTTATTATCAGGCGGTGAAAAAACATTAACGGCTATTGCTTTGCTTTTTGCAATATATCTCGTTAAACCTTCTCCATTCTGTATTCTCGATGAGGTAGATGCCCCGTTGGACGTTTCGAACCTCGGAAGATTTAACAAAATGATAAGAAAATTCTCCGAAAATACTCAATTCATTTTAATCACGCATAACGAAAGAACAATGGAACGTGTTGACAGACTCTATGGAGTTACAATGCAGGAACCCGGCGTAACAACCATTGTTGAAACGAAATTCAGAAATAATTAGTGTGAAAGAATACAAATTAAAAATTTACTGCGACTTCGACGGTACTGTAACGAAAAACGATGTATGGGTTTCAGCACTCGGA
>JBAZEQ010000009.1:0-21639 GCA_041653855.1 Ignavibacteria bacterium
GTAAAAAATATGCGTTATGCATTGAAGACAATCAGAGATATTTTTATGATTCGTTCGTGTCATCTGAACTTGACCGAAGAAAGTATAAAAAATAAAAAATTTAAACTATGTCTCGATTACCATATTCATAAATGCGAAGGACCCTGTGAAGGACTTGTAAGTGTGGAAGATTACAACGAGATGATTGATGAAGTTGCGAAACTGCTAAACGGGAAAACTGCTACCCTGTTAAAAGAATTAACCGAAAAAATGGATGAATATTCTGCAAATATGCTATTCGAGAAAGCTGCGAAACTAAGGGATAAGATAGACGCAATCGGCGTTTACTCTTCAAAACAAAAAATGGTCGGAGAAGAAATTATTGACAGGGATATTTTTGCGGTAGAAACAGATGATAACGACGGGTGCGGCATGGTGTTGAAAATCAGGGACGGCAAGGTTATCGGAAAATCACATTTTTATTTAAGTAACGTTCTGGAAAAAGGGGAAGACGAATTAATTGAAAACCTTGTAATTAATTATTATACAAAAACCGATTTTATTCCCGACGAAATTTACCTGCAGAAAGAAATTGAAGACGTTGACACAATTAAAGAATGGCTTAATAAAAAGGACATAAAAAAAGTAGAAATTATTATTCCAAAAATCGGTGACAGGGCAAAGCTCGTAAATATGGTGAAAGCAAATGCAAGACTGATGCTGGAGGAATTAAAACTTGCAAAAATGAAACGAGAATTCGTTGCCCCTTCGGTCGAGTCACTGAAGCGTGATTTAAGATTGGATAAACTACCGAGAAGAATAGAATGCTTTGATATTTCTCACATACAGGGAACGGATACCGTTGCTTCGATGGTGGTTTTTCAGGACGGTAAACCAAGAAAATCCGAATACAGGAAATTCAAAATCGAAAGCGTGTCGGGAGAGACCGGAGAACCCGACGATTTTCTTTCGATGAGAGAGGTTGTTTTCCGCAGGTACAGAAGATTGCTCGAAGAAAAAAAATCTTTCCCGGATTTGATAATTGTAGATGGAGGCAAGGGACAGCTGTCTTCGGCGGTGAAAGTGCTATCGGATTTAGGGTTTTTTCCACCTGCACAGAGTAGAGAATCTTTAATAAATGTGAAAAGTGAAAAGTCAAACGTGAAACAAAAAAGTAATGGTGAAAACATAATTGAAAATTCACAAGTCACAATTCAAAATTTAAATATTATCGGGCTTGCAAAAAAATTAGAAGAAGTGTATTTTCCCGGAGAGCCTGACCCATACACGATTCCGAAAACCTCGAGCGGGCTGAAACTTCTGCAAAGAATACGTGATGAAGCACACCGGTTTGCGATTACGTTTCATCAGGACTTAAGAGATAAGAGAACACTCACTTCCGAACTTCTTGAAATAAAAGGTATCGGCGAAAAAACAGCAAAAAAGCTATTAACCGAATTCGGCTCGGTAGAAGGGCTGAAAGAAAAACTGGTTTCCAATTACGAAGAAGTGGAAAAGGTTGCGGGGAAAAAAACAGCGGAGATTTTGATAGATTTTTTAAAAGAATAAATTTTTAAATTGTTACAGTTTTGAACATAAAAAATTCTTATTAATTATTTATTTTACATTGTTCATATGCCCGAAAAGAAGTTTGGAAGATTTTTAATTGTTTGGATTGGACAAATAATATCAAATATCGGAAGCGGTTTAACGGCTTTCTCACTTGGCATTTACGCATTTCAAAAAACACAATCCGCTCTTTGCTATTCATTAATCATATTACTTGCATTTTTACCTTCGTTTTTATTAAAACCAATTGGGGGCACACTTGCAGATAGAGTAAATAGAAAACTCTTGATGATTACAGGTGATTTTGGCTCAGCATTGGGGTTAGTATTTATTTTGATTATGATGTATTCGGGAACGGATGATATGTGGGTAATATATGCCGGTGTGTCTTTTAGCTCTGTGTTTATTGCTGTACACGAACCTGCATATAGAGCTATGATTACCGATTTGCTGGACGAGAAATTTTATTCGAAAGCGGGAGGCTTGATGCAACTTTCCGAGTCATCGAGATTCCTTATTTCGCCTATCGTTGCAGCTTTACTGCTGACTTTTATGGATGTTAAAAACATTTTAATGATAGATATTGCATCCTTTGCCGTAGCAATCGCATTTGTCTTTTTAATCAAAGGAAATTTTGGAAAATCAAAAAGTGATATAGAACGCAAAGGTTTTTTTATAGATTTGAAGGAGGGATTTAACTATATAACATCTAATAAAGGTATCTTGTGGCTTTTATTTCTTTCCTCGGTAATTACTTTTGCTATTGGTTTTCTGGAACCGCTTCTGGGTCCTATGATTTTGTCGTTTTCAGATTCAAAAGCCCTTGGTATAATACTGACAACATCATCTTCGGGTATGCTGTTAATGAGTATTTATATTAGCGTTTTTGGTAAATTGAAAAAGTTTCTAAATATTTTGTTCTATTTTATGATTTTATGTGGTATATTCTATACTTTGCTTGGTGTTTCTACAAACGAGGTGTTTTTAATGTTTGCGGGTTTTCTGTTTTTCTGTACATTACCTTTTATTAATACAAGCTTCGATGTATTAATCAGAAAAAACGTAGATAACGAAATTCAGGGTAGAGTGTGGGCTATGGTATCGCTCGTATCTCAATTTGGAATGGTAATAGCTTATAGCATATCGGGTCTTTTAGCTGATTACGTTTTTAATCCATTACTAAATGACGGCGGCATATTGGTTTCCACTGTGGGAAAAATAATTGGTAGCGGAAGGGGCAGAGGTATCGGACTTATGTTTGTTTTATTTGGATTTGTTGTTTCAGCTATGGGTGTTGTTATTAAAAGGGTTAAAATTCTTAAATCCCTCGAAAAGGAATAAAAAAAATTTGTTAAAGCAAAATACAATTGTTAATTTTTTTGTATTTTCTGTTTGAAGAAAAACAAATACATTTAGCAAAATAAGAATATTGTATGAAGCAGAAAAAACTTCCGAAAACATTTGTTCTCGATACAAATGTAATTCTACACGATTCCACGTGCATACATCAATTTAAGGATAATAATATTGTAATTCCGATTACGGTGATAGAGGAAATCGACCACTTTAAACGGGGAAGTCAGGTAATAAATTTGAATGCAAGGGAATTTGCCAGAACGCTTGATTCCCTTACGGGTTCTGCATTATTCGATGGAGGTATATCGCTTGGAAAAGGTAAAGGAAAAGTCAAGGTGGCAATTACCAAAGGGTTAAGCGATGAAATTAGGGAGATTTTCAGGGAAGATACCCCCGACCATAGAATTTTAAGTACGGCATTTGAAATCCAAAAACAGCTTTCGATAAAAGGCTCTGCTATTCTTGTTTCGAAAGACGTGAACCTTAGAATGAAGGCAAAATCAATCGGAATACTAGCCGAAGATTACACAACCGACAGGATTAGCCTCGAAGAATTATACAGCGGGAAAGCGACTCTTGAAGATTTTGATGATAATTTACTAAATCAAATATTCCAGGTACCATTCCAGATACCCGCACAGAAAGTTATAAAGGCAGATAAAAAAGAAGTTCACCCGAATAAGTTTTACGTAATCAGGAACGCAAGCCGTTCAGTTTTAGCGTATTTAGATAATGAAAAGAAAACGGTTGAAAAAATTGATAAAAATTATATATATGGAATAAAACCAAGAAACGCAGAGCAGACATTTGCGGTTTCTGCATTGATAAATAAAAACATTTCTCTTGTTACGATAACCGGAAAAGCAGGAACGGGAAAAACACTGCTAGCCCTTGCAGCTGCTCTGTTTGTAAAAAAGGAATTCCGTCAGATTTACGTTGCAAGACCCGTGATACCTTTAAGCAATAAAGATATCGGTTTCCTGCCGGGTGATGTGGATAGCAAGCTCGCTCCGTATATGCAACCGCTCTGGGATAACCTTAAGGTTATTCAGGACCAATTTCCCGATACGGATAAGCATCACCTGCAAATAACACAAATGATAAAAGACGAAAAATTGATTGTCGAACCGTTGAGTTATATAAGGGGAAGAAGTTTGCAAAGAATTTATTTTATAGTGGACGAAGCACAGAACTTAACTCCGCACGAAATCAAAACGATTATTACTCGAGTGGGTGAAGGAACGAAGATTGTGTTTACGGGAGATATTTATCAAATTGACCATCCGTATCTGGATTCGCAGTCGAATGGTTTATCTTATTTAATAGAAACATTTAAAGGACAGAAATTATATTCACATATAAATCTCGAGAAAGGCGAGAGGTCGGAACTTGCGGAGCTCGCAAGCAATTTATTATAAATTATATGAAGATAGGATTTTTACAGTTTAAACCCGAATTCGGGAAAGTTAAGGAAAACATATCGAAAATCGAGAATCTGATTTTTGAAATGGATTTTGATTTATTGGTTTTACCGGAGCTTTCGAATTCCGGTTATTTATTCACGAGTAAGGAAGAGCTTGAAGAGTATTCGGAAAAAGCAAACGACGGGATTTTTTGCAGTTCGCTGCTTAAAATTTGCTCAAAGAAAAAATGTTTTATCGTTGCGGGTTTTTGCGAGAGGGCGGAAGAAGAAAAAACAGTTTTTTATAATTCTTCCATACTTGCCTGTCCCGATAATAAATTTTCTTTGTACAGAAAAATTCATTTATTTTACGAAGAAAAAAATTTCTTTACCCCGGGAAATTTAAAATATAAAGTCGAAAAGATTTCAGGTGAAAAATTTGGAGAAGTAAACATCGGGATGATGATATGTCTCGATTGGCTTTTCCCTGAAGCCGCACGTACATTAGCTCTGCAGGGAGCACAGATTATCTGCCACCCGTCCAACCTTGTGATGCCCTACTGCCAGAAAGCTATGTATGCACGGGCAGTGGAAAACGGTGTATTTATTATTACGGCGAACAGGATTGGTGAAGACGTTAACCACGGCAAGGAAGTTACTTTTACCGGTAATAGTATTATGCTATCTCCTCGCGGAAAGTATCTTGCAAAGGCAACAAAGGATACGGAAGAATGTATAATAGTTGAAATCAATCCCAATGATGCGAATAATAAATATATAAACGAACATAACCATTTATTTAATGATAGAAGAAAAGATTTTTATTTTATAAATTAAAAAAAAACATGGAAAAAACAATTTTTCTATTTATAATTTTAACACTATTTATTGTAGCAAATTCATATTCCCAAACTATCCAGGAATTTTCAACCGGTTCGAGCACATATGAGTTTAAGGATGGCTCGTTAATCGAGATATCCACGGGAAAGACACTTTTTATTCTTGAAGATAATATTATAAAAGACGGAAAAAGCGGAAAAAGCTTATATACGATTATAAACGGTGTATTAAAAAGCACCTCCACAAAGAAGATTTTATATAAATATAAAGACGGATTAATTACAAATTCAACATCAGATGAACCTATTTTCGAGATTACAGATAGTGGTGTAATTAAATCCTGGTCGATGGGAACGGGATTTTATAGAATTAATGGAAATTTTAGTACGGGTGAGCTTTTTATGATACTATTGGCAACAGGACTTTTATAAATAGCAAAAAGTAATTAAAGTATTATTTTAAATTTTACGCTTTATATTTTATACTAAAATAGTTCTTAAATACGTACTTCTTTTCACTCGATGATTTTTGTTTGTTTAATAAACTATTTATAAATTTTAATTTTAATAGTTATGGCTGATGTAAAAACCACATTAACTACATTAATCACAGGAGCTTCAAGTGGTATAGGGCTTGAGCTCGCAAAGATATTTGCCTCAAAAGGAACAAACCTGATTATTGTCTCGAGGAATGTAATCGAGCTTTCGAAATTAAAATCAGAATTGGTCGAGAAATACAAGGTCTATGTAGAAGAAATAGTAAAGGACCTCTCTATACCCGGAGCGGCTCAGCAGGTTTTCGACGAAGTGAACTCTTTAGATTTTGACGTTGATTACCTAATCAATAACGCCGGGTTTGGGGACTACGGTTTGTTTTACAAAAGCAATTGGGAAAAGCAGGAAAAAATGATAAACCTTAATATGCTTGCCTTAACCCAGCTTACTCGGCTTTTTCTTCCGGGTATGATAAAAAAGAAAAGCGGGAAAATTATGAATGTTGCATCCACTGCAGCTTTCCAGCCGGGACCACTAATGTCAGTGTATTATGCATCTAAAGCATACGTACTCTTTTTCTCCGAGGCAATTGCAAACGAACTGGAAGGGACTGGGGTTACCGTAACGGCATTGTGTCCCGGACCGACTAAATCGGGATTTCAAAAAGCCGCAAACGTAGAACATTCAAAAATGTTAGACGGTAAATCCATTCCAACCGCAAAAAAAGTTGCTGAATACGGATATAAAGCTATGATGAAAGGAAAGCGGGTTGCAATTCAAGGATTTGTAAATAAAGAGCTTGCATTTTTTTCCCGAAGAGCACCTAAAAAGTTTATTTTAAATACAGTGAGAAAGATGAACGAAGGAAGGAAATGAGGTATTGAAAGTTTGTAAAGTTAGAAGAATAGAAAAACTCCGTAGGTCGAAGACTCGCCTTAGAGAGAGTTTTCTGTTAATAGAAAACGAAAACAATGTAATCAAACCCTGTAGGGGTTTTCCAGTTTTATGGCGTTGTTGTTTTAAATCCGCTTTATCGGAGTGTTTGAGTTCTGAATAATAGTGCTATAGCAACAACGAAAATTACACTCTCAGTTTTTTCCAGTCTTCTTTTATTCTCTGAATGTCGGATATGAAATCTTCAATATCCTGCTCGTGTTCCAGCTCTTCGTTTAAAATAGTTGTTGCAATCTGATGAGTTGTGTGGTCTTTGCCATTTGTGAAGTTAGCAATTTCCTGATAACGCTGGATAGCACATCTTTCACCTTTCAGGTTTTGCTCGAGAATGGCTTCTACATAGGGGTCAGTTGGCTCGTCATAGTCACAGCGGCTAAGTTTAAACCAGTCTTTCGGATTTGCAACCGGTTTACCTCCGAGTTGAATAATTCTTCCCACGACCAAAACCGCATGGTTAAGTTCCTGTCCGGCGTGAATTAAAAGCTCTGCTTCGATTTCGCCTCTCATCGGACCTTCCATTAGTCGGGCGCCAATCCAATATTGATAGAATGCGAGCCACTCCTCACAAAGGGCTTCGTTCAACATTCTAAGGAGTTCGTTAACGTCGAGGTTTAAAATTTTTATTCCGTGTTTACCCATAGTGGTATAAATTTAATTATTTTTTAAAGTTAAGTAATATCGTAAAAATTTCATATGAAAAAACTTTGTTTATTTTATATTATTATATACCAATTTATAAAATGCAAGTATATTATTATATTTTTTTTTCACATTTGACACTTCATCTTTCACTTTTTTTACAAAAGGCATTTCAAAAGACCTTAAACTTTGATATATTTAGCAAAATTAATTTTTATGTATAATTCCATAGTATTAGTAAAACAGGTTCCTGATACTGCAAATATATCGGGGAAAGTGATGAAGGACGACGGAACAGTAAACCGTGCAAAACTGCCTGCAATTTTCAATCATGAAGATAAAATTGCGCTTGAGTTTGCCCTACAGGTGAAGGATAAATTCGGAGGGAAAGTTTCCGCCGTAACAATGGGACCTCCGAGAGCATCGGATATTTTAAGGGAATGTTTATATATGGGTGCGGATTCCGTATATTGTGTTACCGACAGGAAATTTGCAGGAGCAGATACGCTTGCTACGTCTTATGTTTTGAGTGAGGCAGTTAAGAAAATAGGAAATTACGATATAATTTTCGGAGGAAGACAGGCAATCGATGGTGATACCGCACAGGTAGGACCACAAACAGCGGAAAAACTTGGCATTCCCCAAATTACATACGCTGAGGAAATCCTCGACTTAAAAGACAGAAAAATAAAAGTAAAAAGAAAAATCGATGGCGGTTACGAAATTGTAGAATGTGAATTGCCCGTTTTAATTACAGTATTAAAGGGTGCGGCTGACCCGAGACCATTTAGTTCAAAAAAATTGATGGCTTACAAGGGCGCAAAATCTCTTACCGATTTGGAAAAAATTGCAGAAGGAAATTCTCTTTTGTACGTGGATGATTTAGTCCACGAGTATAAAGAAAGAAATCTTTTTATAGAGACGCTTACTACGGATGACCTCGATGTGGATATAGAGAGAATTGGAGTGAAGGGTTCGCCGACAAAAGTGCATAAAGTAGAATCGGTTGTACTTGCGGGGGGAAATCATATAAAAATAGAACCTACAAAAGACGGAATTTCAAAATTAGTAGATAGCTTAATAGAAGACAGAATCTTTTAACAAATAACAAATAACAAATATCAAATATCAAATATCGAATAGCAAATAGCGAATAGCAAATATCAAATATCAAATAGCGAATAGCGAATAGCGAATAGCGAATAGCAAATAGCAAATAGCAAATAACAAATAACAAATAGCAAATAGCAAATATCGAATAGCAAATAACAAACAATAAATAGCAAAAGAGAAATGAAGAAACCAGAGGTTTGGGTATTTATCGAGCAGAGAGGCGGAAAGCCTGCGGATGTGAGCTTTGAGCTTCTCAGCAAAGGGCGGAAACTCGCTGATAATATGGGCGGAATTTTAAAATCCATTGTAATAGGACATAACGTAAAAAACATTGCCGTAGAGACATTTAGTTACGGAGTAGACGAAAGTTATTTAATCGGACATCCCGAATTATTTTATTACAGAACACTTCCATACAGCAGGATTTTCAACGAGCTGATTCAAAAAGAGGTTCCGAGAATTGTGTTATTCGGAGCAACCGTAATCGGACGTGACCTTGCACCGCACGTTGCATCCAGCACGAAAAGCGGTCTGACGGCGGATTGTACGGATTTAAGAATTTCCGATATAACATATTTAAACAAAGACTATAAAAGTTTACTTCTGCAAATAAGACCTGCGTTCGGCGGAAATATAATAGCAACTATAATTACTCCTGATGTTCCGGTTCAAATGGCAACGGTTCGTGAAGGGGTAATGGAAATGCACAGGTTTGATAAACCGAAAGAAATTAAAATAAAAGAAATTCCTTTTACCCCGACAGAGTTAGACGATATACTGAAGGTTATAGAACAGCACAGAGAGGAAAGCAAAGTAAATCTGAAAGGTGCTCCCATTATTGTTGCGGGCGGGTACGGGCTTGGGTCGAAAGAGAATTTCAACTTAATTTTTGATTTAGCCAAAGCAATAGGCGGTGAAGTAGCCGGAAGCCGTGCGGCTGTCGATGCCGGATTCATATCATCCGAAAGGCAGGTAGGACAAACAGGGGTAACCGTAAGACCAAAATTATATATTGCCGTTGGAATATCCGGGGCAATTCAGCATCGTGCAGGAATGCAGGAAGCAAATAAAATTATAGCAATTAATACAGATCCCGAAGCACCGATTTTTGATGTCAGTCATTACGGAATTGTAGGGGATGCAATGAATATAATTCCTAAATTTATAGAAACATATAAACATAAACTGAAATAAGAATATGCCAAACTTTTTCACCGAAAACCACGATATACAATTTCACTTCAATCGTCTTAATATTGAAGAAATTGTAAATATGATAGAAGATAATTATGAAGAAGCAAAAAAATATAATTATGCTCCGATTAATTACGAAGATACAATCGAAAACTACAGGAAGGTAATGGAGGTTGTTGGAGATATTGCGGGAAATTTTGTTGCCCCGCGAGCTGTAGATGTTGACCACGAAGGAGCACAGTACGATGATGGTAAAGTTGACTACGCAAAAGGGACAAAAGAAAATCTTGAAATGCTTTCTAAAGCGGATTTAATGGGTATGATACTCCCGCGTCAATATGGGGGCTTGAATTTTCCTTTTACAATCTACCTTATGGCGACAGAAGTGATTTCGAGAGCAGATGCATCGCTAATGAATCTTTTTGGCTTACAGGATATCGGCGATATGATAGTAAAGTACGGGGATGACGACCAGAGACAGGAATTTGTTCCGAAATTTACCACAGGTGAATACACCGGGGCTATGTCACTTACCGAACCGGATGCAGGTTCGGATTTACAAGCGGTAAAGATGCAAGCTTACCAGAACGAAAAAGGTCAATGGTTTTTGAGGGGTATGAAAAGATTTATAACAAACGGCAATGCACAGGTTCACCTTGTACTTGCACGCTCCGAACCGGGTACAAAGGACGGCAGGGGATTAAGTATGTTTGCCTGTTATGGTGATGAAACAGTAAAAGTAAGAAGGATTGAAAATAAACTTGGAATTCACGGTTCACCGACCTGCGAACTTCAATTTAACGATACGCCCGCACAACTCGTCGGGTTGAGGAAATTCGGGTTAATAAAATATGTTTTCGACTTAATGTACAGAGCAAGAATGGGTGTGTCTGCACAGGCACTTGGCATTTCACAGGCGGCATTCGACGAAGCATTAATGTATGCAAAAGACAGGGTTCAATTTGGAAAAGCGATTTACAATATTCCGGCAGTATCGAATCTGTTAATTGATATGAGGGTAACACTTGAAAGTAACCGCTCGCTTATGTATGCCGCAGCGAAAGTAGTTGACAAAAAAGAAAGACTCGAAGAAATGATTAACAGGACGAAGAGTGCAGGGAAATCCATAACGGATTTAAACATTGAATTAAAAGCGGTTAATAAAATTGCCAATTTTTTAACACCAATTACGAAATTGGTTTTAACGGAGTCCGCAAATAAAATTACATATAACTCTCTGCAAATCCATGGTGGTACGGGCTATATGAAGGAATTTAGAATCGAACGTCTTGCACGTGATGCCAGAATCACGAATATATATGAAGGAACATCTCAGCTTCAAGTGGTTGCGGCTATCAGCGGTGTATTGAACGACATATTGAAAGATTATTTTAACGAAAAAGAAAATAAAATATACGCAGGAGGACTTGCGGTTCTTTCCAATCACCTTAAAGAAATCAGGGAAATATTATATGATTTGCTTAAATACGTAGCAGGGAAAAAGGATACCGGGTTCCAGGACGTTGCCGCAAAAGAGCTTGTCGAGCTATATACCTTTATATATGTTGGATACTTACTGCTCGATGAAGCCGAAGAAAATAAGAAGAAAATATTTATTGCCAACAGGTATATACTTAATGCTCTTGCAAACTCAAGAAAAAACGCGGAGCTTGTTAAAAGCGAAACATATTCGGATATTTTACATCTTGATGAAATAGTGAAATAAATTTTCGGATACTCGAAAATATTTTTAATGCAAAAGGTTACAGAGTAAAACGAAAAGACCGCAAAAGAAAGTTTTTATTATTTGTATAAAAAATAAAATTTATAAATAATGTTTTACTACAGAATTTTTGACGACAAAGAAGAATTAAACTTTTTTAAAAGTTCATTAAGCTATGAAAAGATTCGTGAATTTATGACTAAATATGAGAAATCTCACCAGGAATATATTAACAAGGATTTTATAAGCTACGTGAAAGAGCATGATGCGGAAGCTGAAATTATAGAAGTAACGAATATTTATTATTAAAAGCAGATTGAATCTGTCTGTTGTCCAGTTGAAAAATGCTAAATCTTATTCCCGAACATACATATGATTTTCGTGAGCTTTGGATACTAATCCGAAAGAGAAATAAATGGTTAATTTACATTCGCTATTTTGCATTTCTGTTTTTACTTTTCTTTTTAGTAATTTCCAAATTCATGTTTGAATTACAGTATACAAGCGAACAATTTATTGTATTGCTTATCCTTACTTTTTCCATTTTAATTTATAACCTGATATTATATTTCGTCTCTAATTCCGGTTTTGTAAAGGATACTCCGGGCGGAACAAACCCGCTTGTAATTTCCCTTATCCAAATACAATTGGATTTATTGATGCTGGGTTTAATAGTTTATTATACGGGCGGAATAGAAAGTCCCTTTTATATATTTTATATATTCCATATGATAATAGGAAGTATGATACTTCCGGGATACATTATTTATACCACGGCAGGGATAATAGTTACAAGTTTTTATCTTTTATCACTTGGTGAATATTGGGGATTGATTTCACATTACGGTATTACGGGTTTGTACAACTCTCCAATCTATAACAATCTCGAATATGTTATAATTTTTGCAACGGCATTTGGTGTTATGATGGTGGTGAGTGTATTTCTTGCAAACTCTATAACCAGCGCTCTTTACAGAAGGGAGCAGGATTTAAAAATAACATTGGATAAACTGAATAACGCAGAAAAAATTAAGCAAAAATACATAATAGGAGTTGTACACGAAATTAAAAGTCCGATTGCTGTGGTTCAATCATACCTTGATTTAATACTCGGGAAATATGCGGGACCTGTAACGGAAAACATAGAAGACAAATTAAAAAAAGCAAGACACCGCTCGGAAGAAGCTATAGAAATAATAAATGACGTTTTACATATTTCAAGATTAAAACTCCTCGACGAAATTAAAAAAGATGAAGTCAATATTTACGAAATCTTAGACGGTATAATCGGAAAAAGAAAAATTCAAGCCGAAAGTAAAAATATTTCCTTAAACCTTTTCGATAAAAGAGAAAAGAAAAAAGATTTATTTGCAGATAAAAGCCTTCTCGATTTAGCTTTTTCGAATTTAATCGGTAACTCTATTAAATACACGAAAGAAGGAGGAAAAATAGAGGTTGTTATATTCGAAGGCGATGAATACATAGGAATAGAAATTAGCGATAATGGAATTGGTATTCCGGACACAGATAAAAGAAAAATATTTTCAGAATTTTACAGAGCATCAAACGTTAAACATAATATTCACGAGGGAACGGGCACAGGATTAACCGTAGTAAAGCAAATTATCGAACAACATGGCGGAGGCATATCGTTTGAAAGTCCGTCAAGACTTGCGGATGAAAAGGGGCGAGGAACTTCGTTCAATGTTAAATTATAAATGTTAGATGTTAAATTTATTGGTTATAAGGTTTATAAGGTTATAATACGAATAAGTAAATTTTGATTTTTTCCATTAATTAATCTGCCTCTCTCACCTTAAAAACTTTCAATTTACCTCTCTCACCTTAAAAACTATATAACTTATAACTTTCAAACTTATGACTTCGACCAGAGTCCGATTACATTTCCGTCTATATCGTTAAATAATGCAAAGTATCCTGCGTTTTGGTTTATCATAGTTTTTTTCATTACCACGGTACCACCGAGTGAAACGGCTTTATTTAGCGTGGATTCTATGTTATTGGTTTCTACGTAAAGAACGATAGATTGTCCCGAATGTTCTGGGACGGTTTTTTTCATTAATCCTCCGCCAATTGAGCCCACGCCCGTGGAGATGTTCCAGTAAGATTCATCTGAATACTGAGAAAGACTAAACTCCCATCCAAAAAGTTGTATAAAAAAATCTTTCGATTTTTCGAAATCATTTACATAAAGTTCGAACCAGCCGATATGATGTTGTGTAGACATTTTTATTTACTCCTTAATAATAAAAAAAGCATTTATAAAATATAACGTTATATTTTAATAAAAAGTTTTATTATTCTTTGAACGGGAATTTTTTTAGAAAAATCCTGTTTTTTTGTATAGGAAATTAAAAATCTTTTAAATAGTTTCAGATAAAAAGGTCTTAATATCTTTTATTATGTATATGTTATATTCAAAATCCAGTGAGTATGTTGTAAGGGCGCTGGTGTATTTGGCTTTGCAGGAAAAATCGGAATTCATTATGATAAGAGAAATTTCCGAGAAAACGGAAATTCCTCAACCCTTTTTATCCAAGATATTCCAGGATATTTCCAGGGCGAAGTGGATTATTTCTAAAAAAGGAAAAAACGGCGGAGTGAAGCTTTCTATTAATCCGGAAAAGCTAAAATTACTCGATGTAATTTCTTACTTTGACGGAATGCAGGATTATAGTCGTTGTATGTTTGGTCATAAGGAGTGCGGCGTATCATCGAAGTGTGCACTGCACAATAAATGCAGTGATTTGAAAAACGAAATTTATGATTTTTTAAATTCGACTACCATTAGCGATTTTACAGCCATCTGGAAGAAAGAAAATAAAGTCAGTTTAAAAGAGCTTAAAATAATTTAATAAATTACTTAAATTACAATGAATCGAGGAGATTTTTATCTCCTCTTTTTTTAGTGAGCCTCGAATTTCAAAAGCGAAGTGATTTGAAATTCGCAAGCCGAACTAATCCCGATGAACCTGCCATGGCAGGGAATCGGGATGATTCTGCTTATAGCGTATTAATAAATTTTAATTGAAATTAATATTTTATGGAAAAATATTTTGAAAAATTCAGAAAAAACACAATTGGCAATAACCAAATTTACACTTCCTCTTACGGAAAAAAAAGAATGATATATGCGGATTGGGTAGCGAGCGGCAGGCTTTACCGTCCGATTGAAAAACGACTGATGGACGAAGTCGGTCCTTACGTTGCCAATACCCACACGGAAACGAGTGAAACAGGAATGTTGATGACGAATGCATACCACACGGCACATCATTTAATAAAAGAACACATAAACGCAAATAAAGATGACGTTATAATAACCGCGGGATTTGGTATGACTACAGTAATAAATAAATTTCAGCGTATACTCGGTTTAAAAAAATGTCAAAACCAGTCGTTTAAAAATTGCCGCTCACTCGAAAAGAGACCCGTTGTATTTATTACTCATATGGAGCATCACTCCAATCATACGGCATGGTTTGAGACTTTTGCAGATGTTGTGCAAATCCAACCCGACAGGGAATTACTGGTTGATTTAAATGACCTTGAAGTTCAATTAACAAAATACAAAGACCGTCCTGCCCTTTTTGGTTCATTCACGGCTTGTTCAAATGTTACGGGAATAGAGACTCCGTATTATGAAATGGCAAAACTTATGCATAAATACGGCGGTTATTGTTTTATAGATTTTGCAGCGTCGGCTCCATACGTGGATATCAACATGCACCCTGCAGACCCTGAAGCGCGTCTTGATGCGGTGTTTTTCTCTCCGCATAAATTTCTCGGCGGACCGGGTTCATCGGGTGTAATTGTTTTTAATTCATCGCTATATCAAAATTACGCTCCTGACCAACCCGGTGGCGGAACAGTATGGTGGACAAACCCGTGGGGTGAATTCAGTTATCTCGATGATATAGAAGCTCGTGAAGACGGCGGGACACCCGGGTTTCTACAAGCTATGAAAACAGCTATGTGTATAGGGTTGAAAAATGAAATGGGTGTTGAAAATATGAGAAAACGGGAAGCAGAACTTGTTGCGATTGCTTTTAGTGAACTTAGGAAAATTCCGGATTTACATATTCTTGCCGATAATATCGAAACCCGTCTTGGAATAATTTCTTACTATATAGGGGATGTTCATTTCAATTTATTTGTCCGTTTGCTTAGCGATAGGTTTGGAATCCAGGTACGCGGTGGATGTGCCTGTGCGGGAACGTACGGACATTATCTACTCAATGTAACTTATAACCAATCAAAAGAAATAACGGACAGAATAAATCTCGGGGATTTATCCTCCAAACCCGGCTGGATTCGTCTTTCACTTCACCCCACTATGACAACGGATGATTTATATTTCACGCTCGATGCAATTAAAAAAATCGGAAAGAATTATAAAAAATGGTCGGAAGATTACACTTACGATAAATACACAAACGAATTCACGAATAAAAAAGCAAAAGAATTTATAGATTATAAAAAGTGGTTTGTGTTTTAAAAACCACAATTCGGTTATTGATTTATAAAATTACTTTAGTTATATTTATTTACCTCGACGAGGGGTAACTTAAATATTTATTATATGAAAACACGAACTATTTTTATAGTATTAACGATTGTTTTTATCCTTCCGGCAGTATCTATTTCACAGGTATCAAAAAAAGCAGAACTTGCAATAAGCGCAGATAAAATTATAGTATATGAAAGATACTACCAAAATGGAAATTATTACGCAGGTGATTTAAAAATTGCCGACGATGAAAACCTATATGAGTGTCCGGTTTGTAAAGGGGCTATGGTATTAAGAGACAGAAAAATTGGTGTAGCCAACGTGATTCACTGCTGGCGGTGCGAGGGTAATGGATATGTAATTGTCAAGATAAAGAAATAAATATTAACCCTAATAAAGATGAGATAATTTTAAGAAAAATCTTGTCGTGTTTTCATTACTTTAAATTGTATCGCTTGTAGTATTAGGCAGGATTATCGTTTTTATAAACTTCCTCAAGTTACCGAGTATCAGTCCGGATAACACGGGGAAAACATTTAGAAAATTTTCCACAAATAAAAAAACCCGTCTGAATTTCTTCGGACGGGTTTTTAAATAAAAGGTTTTGTTAGTTGTTGCTAACTTTGGAAACGTTAGCAGCTTGAGGACCCTTTGGTCCTTCTTCAATCTCAAACTCTACCGTATCACCCTCGTTAAGAGTTTTGTACCCTTCGTTGTTGATGGCTTTGAAGTGCACGAAAACGTCTTTTTTTCCCTCTGTGGAAATAAAACCGTATCCCTTTGCATTGTTGAACCATTTAACAGTACCTTTTTGCATAAAGAAAATCCTTTCTTTGAAGTTTAAAAAATCCGTATGGAACGGAGTTCAAAAAGCAAACCTCCTTGGAATTTTGGGCTTTTAAACGTTCAGTGCCGGAATAAACAGGACATACTGTCCACTCACGGTTATCCAATTACTGTGGAGTAACTTTCAAAAGAAAGGTTGCTTGCAGTAAAGTTGGAACTTAAAAGCTTGGCAAAACAACAATTGAAAAAACGCCATTCCGGTTGTTAACCGGAATAAATCAAGGTATTACTTTTGACAAAACAAATATAATAACAATATTAATTAACTGCAATAGCTAACAAAAAAAATAATTTTGTATTTTTTTAACTTAATAAAGCCATTTATTTTTGAAAAAACGTGGTTTATGGTACACTTAGAACATTTTCAGCATAATATTCTGTTTCATTTGAAACCCAATTTATTTTAATTTTCCAGAATCCTTTTGAAAGTTTTTCGGTTGGTATGATTTGAACTCCAAGCGAATCTGTTGAGATTTCTATCTTTAAATCTTTTTTTAAGTCAGATGGTCTATAAAGTAAAATAGAGTTTTTAGAATTGTTTCTATCCGGTAAAACTGGGAAATTTATTTTTATACTTCCATCGAGTATTTGAATTTCGGTTTTTTTCGTTAACAATTTTGTTCTTTGTGTTTTATCTATCTGTTCCTGATATTTTAATTCCTTTTCATAGTAACGGTCTGTAACGAGGTCAACTCCACTGTTCATTGCAAAAAAAACACTTACAAGCATAATAATTAAAAAGCCAATATAAAAAATTAATATTTTTATGCCCCAATTCATTCTATTTAATATAAATTCTTTAAAAACATTTTAGTTTAAAAAAATCTTTTAATTGTGAAACGTCAAACGTGAGACGTGAAAGAAGATTCAAAAAACGCTTTTCACGTTTTACATTTCACATTTCACATTTGACAGCTCTATTTGTTCGGTCCCAAAAATGACGTTTTAATTTCGTTTATTATTTTTCCATCGCTAATTACCTGTATAGTCAACGGTATCAAAGTAGTTTTTATTTTGTTTTTAGGAAAAAGAATTAAGAATTCCGTTTCGTTAACGCTCACTTCCGGTAGCATAATTTCTTTTCCAATTATCTTAAGCTCTGCATCGGGATTATTGATTTTAAGCTGTATCGGTATATTTTTGTATGTATTGTTAACCAATTTAATCATATAAAGGTTGCTGACTTTATTGTCAGCCTGCTCCTGATATACCTTTCCAGGTGCACGTAATATTGTAGAATCAATTTCAGTTCTTAAAGTAGCAAGTATTATAAATACGGTTAGCAAGAGTGTTAAGACAATCGAATACCCAATAATTCTCGGAGTAACTTTAAATTTCGATTTATCCTTAATGCTATTCATCGAGGCATACCTGATTAATCCTTTTGGAAATTTCACTTTATCCATAATGGAGTTGCAGGCATCTATACACGATGTGCAATTCACACACTCGAGTTGAGTTCCGTTTCTGATGTCAATTCCCGTCGGGCAAACCGCAACACACAAATGACAGTCTATGCAATCTCCTGTAGTCTTTGGTGTTTGGAGTTTCCCTCTCGGCTCTCCCCTTACATAATCATAAGCAACCACCACAGTATTTGGGTCAAGTAAGACACCCTGCAATCTGCCGTAAGGACAAACAATTACGCAGGCTTGCTCTCTGAATTTTGAAAACACAAAATAGAAAACAAAAGAAAATACAACTACAGCTATAAAAGCACTTAAGTTTTCAGATGGTGATTGGCTTACGATTTCAAAAAGTCTATCCACTCCGACTATATAAGCTACGAATGTATTTCCTATTATAAATGCAATAAGGAAAAATATTATATGCTTTGCGGTTTTTTTAAAGATTTTTTTTCCGCCCCAATGTGCTTTATCTAAGGCTCTTTGCTGTGCGGCATCACCTTCAATCCGGTATTCGATTTTTCTGAAAACCATTTCCATAAAAACCGTTTGCGGGCAGAGCCATCCGCAAAAAAGTCTTCCATAAATTGCGGTGAAAAGCATAATAAAAACAAGAATAAAAATAGTTGCAAGTACCAATAAATAAAAATCTTGTGGTCCGAAAACAAAACCGAATAATATAAATTTTCTTTCGATTGCATTAAGCAGGATAAACGGATGTCCGTTCATCTTTATAAACGGGGCACCGAAAAGGAAAACCAAAAGAAAGAAATTCAGTATTGTTCTTGCTTTATAAAATTTTCCTGTTTGTTTTTTAGGATATACCCAGACACGTTTTCCTTTTTCGTTAACGGTAGAAATGTGGTCGCGGAAACTCTCTTGTTCTGTCATTTTATTTATTCTTTAAGCTGTCAGTCTTTACTACTTTTGTTGAATCTTTTGTAACGGCTTCTTCTTTATATATCAGTCCCTCCGGTGGTTTACCGTTTGGCGGATTTGTGCCGTGAAGCGATAGCACGTAACTTGCTGCTTGTTGAATTTGTTTAGGATTCAATTGTGCTTTCCACGATATCATTCCTTTTGCCGGAACACCGTTGGATATTGTTGCAAACACGTTTTTAATTCCGCCTCCGTGAATCCAATAATCATCGGTTAAATTCGGACCGACCGTACCCTCTCCAAGATTTCCGTGACAGCTTACACAGTTTACCGTAAACAAATCCTTACCTGCTTTTAAATCTTCAGTAGAGGTTAAAGATGTTACATTTGTTTCATTTATCAATCCCCCGTTTTTCAATAATAAATCTTTTTCCTGCTGAGCGGCAATCATTTCCTGGTTATATTCGTCTATCTGCAAGTTATTTTTTTTAAGAACGTGAAAATTCAGCATATATATAACAGAAAACAATATTGTTACGTAAAATAAAAACTGAAACCACGCCGGGGCTTTGTTATCGAGCTCAAAAATTCCGTCGTAATTATGTTCTCTTAAAAGTAAAGCATCCGAGTTCTGTATAACTTTTATTTTTGCTTTCTTTGCTTTTCTTTCCAGTGTTTCGAATATCATAAACGAAGCAAATAATATTGCAAGCGTACAAAGCAAACCCGCAAGAAAAAGATAAGCATAAGTTTCGGTTTGCATTCCGGTTTTTTCCGGTGTTTGTGTAAAACCCGAAGTTGACACAAGAAAAAGAAGTGTATAAAAATATTTAAATTTAATTTTCATATAAATAAAATAAAAATTATCATTTATCTAAAGGAAGATTTTCCATTTTGTTTATGTATTTTTTATCGATTTTAAATATCCAGATTACTATGGCAACAAACATTACTAAAAAAATAATCATCGATACTATTGCAAAGACATCTATATTTTCTATCGATTCAAGATAATGCTGTATCATAATTCATTTATTTTACTTTAATATCAGTTCCGAGTCTCTGCAGGTAAGCGATGAGCGCAATTATTTCCTTATCGCTTGTTACATCGACTCCTTGTTTTTGTAAATCCAGTGCAATTTCTTCTGCCTGTTTTTGTAATTCTGTATTGGCAATTTTTTCAAAGCCTACTTCATACGGAACGCCGACTTTTCTAAGGGCATTAATTTTTGCTTCTGTTGTAGAGATATCGAGAGTTTGAGTGTGTAACCACGGGAATTTAGGCATAATAGAACCCGGTGAAACGGTAGTCGGGTCCTGCATATGCAGATAATGCCAAAGGTTTGGATACTTTAATCCTTCCCTCATTAAATCCGGTCCTGTTCGTTTCGAACCCCACATGAACGGATGGTCGTAAACGTATTCACCCGCTTTTGAATATTCTCCGTATCTTTCCGTTTCAGACCTGAAAGGTCTTACAAGTTGCGAATGACAACCAAGACAACCCTCTCTTATGTATAAATCTCTTCCCTGTACTTCAAGCGGGGTATAGGGTTTTACGCTCGATATCGAAGGGATATTCGATTTAATTGCAAACGTAGGAATGATTTCTATTAAACCACCGATTAAAACAAACACAGTTGCAAGAATAGTAAACTGTAACGGGCGACTTTCAAGTAGTCTGTGTCTTGCAAGGAACGACTTCGGTTTCTCGGGATTTTCGATACGCATTATTGGCGGAGCTTCCGCTTCTTCATCGTTTGCAAAACTTCCTTGTTTCATCGTTTTAACGAGATTGTAAACCATCATTAAAAAACCCGCATAGTATAACAAACCGCCGATGCCCCTGATTAAGTACATCGGTTTAATTTGTAAAACGGTTTCGAGGAAATTGGGGTATTGCAGAACGCCTTCGGGAGTAAATTGTTTCCACATTAATGATTGTGCAATTCCCGACCAGTACATTGGAATTACATAAAATAAAATTCCGAGAAAGGCAATCCAGAAATGATAATTAGCAAGTTTCTTAGAATACAATTCGGTTCTGAATAATTTAGGCACGAGCCAGTATAGTACACCGAATGTAAGAAATCCATTCCAGCCAAGCGCCCCTGTATGTACGTGCGAAATTATCCAATCGGTAAAGTGTGCGAGGGCATTTACATTTTTAAGTGCAAGCATTGGTCCCTCAAAGGTTGCCATACCATAAGCGGTAACAGCTACAACCAAAAATTTCAAAACCGCATCATCTCTAACTTTATCCCACGCACCTCTTAACGTAAGTAAACCGTTTATCATACCTCCCCAGGATGGAGCAATTAACATAATTGAAAATACAACCCCAAGTGATTGAGCCCAGTCCGGCAACGCACTGTAAAGTAAATGGTGCGGTCCTGCCCAGATATAAATAAAAATCAAAGTCCAGAAATGTATAATAGATAACCTGTATGAATACACGGGTCTGTTAGCGGCTTTTGGCAAGAAATAATACATTAAACCTAAGTACGGAGTTGTAAGAAAAAACGCAACAGCGTTATGCCCGTACCACCACTGCACGAGAGCATCCTGAACACCTGCGTATACAGGGTAACTTTTTAAAAAAGTAGCCGGTATTTCGATTGAGTTAACAATGTGTAATACCGCAACGGTAACTATAGTTGCAATATAAAACCATATAGATACATACAAATGTTTTTCTCTTCTTTTTACGATAG
>JBAZEQ010000010.1:0-20398 GCA_041653855.1 Ignavibacteria bacterium
TCATATAAATGATTCTGGAAAAGCAGATTTGCCTTTTTTAAATATCAATCGAGGTCTTGCTGATTATCGTTCGGTTCAATATGTTTTTATGAAGTATGCATTAATGAATGATGATACCTTAAAAAGCCTCCCGCTGAAAATGTATGAAGATATTTCAGGTAAAAAATTTATTAAGAAAAGATTTTTGTCGTATATTGATGGCAAACCCGGTTTTAATACGATTGTAATTGATTTTAAGTTGAGATATTACGAACTCATAGATAGGAACTCGGAAAGAATGTACAATATTGTTAATCTTGGCGAACTTTTACGAATGAATGATAGCGTATTCTATAGGGCAGTAAATAATAAAATTATTTTAATCGGTGATTATTACGAAAGGGATATACACCAGACTTTATTCGGAAAAATGTCCGGTACCCTCATTCTTCTTAATGTATACTTTACCTTGTTAAACGGTGAAAACCTGATTTCATTTGGTTTGTTTTTATTGTTATTTGTGGGTTTCTTCCTTATTTCATTTGAACTTTTTTCCGATAAAAGTCTTGGCGAAAGAAAAGTTGTCGCAAAGTATACCCGGAAAAAGTTCGGTAAATTTATTCTGAAAATTTTAAGTTATGTTATTTATCTTGCGGTTTTATCCATACTTACATATCTGATTTTTAATATACATCTTAATATTTTAATTCTTGCTGTCTACTTGAAATCTATTCATTCTTTTCTGAAATATTTGAGAGAAAGAAAAAATAAAACTGATAAAATAGAAACCGAAGAAAAAAATGATAACTAAATATATTTATTCTTAACTATATTTATTATGTTTATTTTTTAGAGTTTTTAAATGTTAGCGTTTTTAAGTCTTATCGGTAAAAAGGAGAATGCAAAGTGTAAATTAATATTAATATGTAGCTTTATTTTAAAATAAAATCTTGTTAAATTTTTATGTCCCCAAATAAATTGATTCAAACAGTTATTCTCTTGGAGTATTTTAGTTAAGCTCGATATTTATAAATTTAAATATTTAGTTATATGAAAAAAATATTTCTTACCATTTTAATTATTAATATCGTATTTGCTTTTAAAGATTGTACAAGTCAATGGTTACAACAGCAAAGTGGAACGACTACGGGATATTTTAGCTCAATTCATTTTGAAACCGATTTGACAGGGTGGGCTACCGGAAATGCTGCTTTAATTAAAAAGACAACAAACGGAGGAGTAAACTGGATTACGCAAGTAAGCGGTCAACCGTTTGGAGGATTTAACAACGTTTTTTTTGTTGACCCTCTAACAGGTTGGATAGTAGGTGATCAGATTTATGATAGCACAATAATTCTAAAAACAACAAACGGCGGGAATAATTGGGTTATGCAAAGGTCGGTTGGGGGTTCAAAAATTTTTTATGGTTCACATTTTGTAAATCCAAATACAGGATGGGCAGTAGGTATGTCGTCAAGTACTTATAATGGAATTATTTATAAAACAACCAATGGAGGTACAAATTGGATTCAGCAGTCAGTTGCTCAGACAGGCAGGTTTTATAAGTGTTTCTTTTTAAATGAACTTACCGGCTGGGTCGGAGGAGTCAATTCATTCGCAAAAACAACAGATGGCGGAGCGTATTGGGATACGATAAATTTTGCTTTGGTTACAAATGGTCTTTATTTTACTGACCGATTAACGGGATTTATGGCAGAAAATTCGAGCAAAATATACAAAACTACCGATGGAGGATATACGTGGAATGTATCTTTCACGGGAAATGGGACTATCAGTTCGATATGTTTTGTAAGTTCGATGATCGGATGGGCTTGTGGTGTACAGGGAAAAATATTTAAAACGTCCGATGCGGGAACAAGTTGGGCGATTCAAAATTCTCCTACAACAAATCAATTGAACTCAATATTTTTTGTTTCTCCTTTGATAGGATATGCATCGGGTGCGAACGGAGTGATACTTAAAACTACAAATGGAGGTGAATCAACATCTTTTACGCAAACTATACACAGGTATAATATTAATAAACCGATTTTAATCGGACAATTTACACTGGATACAATCAATGTTGTTACTGATAGCCCGGCTTTTGGTTATACGCAGGATATTAATGTATATTTAGATACAATTATCAATAATTATGATTCGGAACTCGAGATTACATTGATTCATCAGGGAATTATTGATACGATTGTTTACAGGGTTGGGGGTAACGGATCTAATTTCTATAAAACAATTTTAAATGATTCTGCTTCTACACCTATTGGGAGTGGTATCCCGCCATTCGTTGGGCAATATAAACCTTCAAAACCATTATCTCAATTTAATAAAATTACAACCGGGGGTTCGTGGATATTAAGAATTTATGATAATACTAAAAGTTTAACCGGGGTAATTAAGTCGTGGGGTATAACGGTTACTTATACTCTAACCATTGGTATTCGGAAAATTCAGAATATTATACCCGACAAATGTATGCTCTATCAAAATTATCCTAATCCTTTTAATCCGGAAACAAATATAAAATATCAAATTCCAGAAAATAAATTTGTAATGCTAAAAGTATTTGATATACTCGGACGTGAAGTAGCTACACTCGTAAATGAAAAACAAAGTCCGGGTATTTACGAAACTCAATTTTCCATTAACTCTATAACCAATAACCTAATACCAAGCGGAATCTATTTCTATTCATTATATATGGATGGAGTAAGAATGGATACAAAAAAGCTGGTATTATTGAAATAAAAATTCAATCTCGTTACGAAGCCCTAGAGACTGTGTGAAAATTTACATATCCTCGTTCCAAAAGTCTTGAAAATCCGCCGTGGCGGGCTCTTTTGGAACGCAAATGCAACTAATTTTTTCAAATTTCTCGTTTTTACACACTCTCCCTGGCTTCGTAACGAGAAAAATTCGGACTACCAAATCATTCATGGATGACTTTTTTAAAATCATTCTTTCAATAATTTGCAAAACTAATTTTTCCCCTTGACAAATCTGCATTTTCTTATTATTTTGAAATTAACCAATTGGTTAGTTAATTGATTTAGTTAAATTAAATGGTTTAATCTTATGGATAATGTTGAAATATTAAAAGATGTGAATACTGAAAAGCGGATTCTTGATGCCGCAAGAAAGGTATTTCACATCAAAGGTTTTACAGGTGCAAGAATGCAGGAGATTGCTGATGAGGCAAAAATAAATAAGGCAATGCTTAACTATTATTATAGGAGTAAGGATAAACTTTTTGAAGCGGTTTTTAAGGAAGCCGCACAGGATTTTTTTCCAAAAGTATTTCAATTGGTAAATTCCGATTTGCCTTTTTTTGAAAAAATTGAATTTTTCGTTGAAAATTATTTAACGTTTTTACAAAACAATATGTGCATTCCGGGATTTATTATTAACGAACTTGCTCAAAATCCACAGAGGTTAAAAGAATTTTTTGTGGAAGCTCATATAAAAACTCCCGTAAAATTTTTAAATGAAATAAATGAAGCAATCGTAAGAAAAGAAATAATATCTATCGACCCACGTACTTTGGTTTTAAATATTTTATCTCTGTGCATTTTTCCTATTGTTGCAAAACCTATTATAGAAACGGTTTTTAATCTAAACGATGAAATGTATTCACGGATGATAGAAGAAAGAAAAAAGCAAATAGCTCAATTTGTAATTAATGCAATAAAAATTAAATAGTATGAATTTAATAATCTTATTTTTAATGCTTTTCTCGCAAAAGCAGGATACCCTTACTCTGAATGAATGCTATGACAGAGTCTACGAAAAGTATCCTAACGCTTATCAGAAAACTTTATACGAATCTTCATCGGGTTTGAAACTAAAAAATCTCGATGTAAATTATCTTCCGCAAATTTCTTTTAAAGGTCAGGCAACCTATCAGTCTGATGTTCCCGAAATCAGTATCCCTATTCCTACTATTAAAATGCCGGAACAGAGCAAAGACAGGTATCAACTTTTACTGGATGTTAAGCAGCTGATATATGATGGCGGAACGACAAGTTCTCTGAAAACCGTCGAAGAAAAACAATTAATTACTGATAAACAAAAAATTGAGGTTGAGTTGTATTCTCTGAGACAAAAAGTAAATGACATATATTTTACTGTTTTACTTTTGCAGGAGAGGAAAAATATTAATCAGGTTTATTATAACGATATTCAATCGAGGATAAAAGAACTTACCTCAAAGGTCGAAAACGGAGTAATTCCTAAGAGTAATTTATATATTCTTCAGGCACAGTTACTGCAGATAGAGCAGGAACTCGAAAATATTGATACAGATAAAAACGCTTCCTTGAAAATGCTGGGTGAGTTAATGGAAAAGGACATCGGAAAAGACGCAGTCCTAAATTTGCCGAATCCCCGGTTTGATAATTTCGAAATTGCTCCCGGGGACAGACCTGAATATAGACTTTTTGAATATCAGAAAACTCAGTTTGATGCTTTGAAGAGTTCCGTAAACGCAAGGATAATGCCAAAGCTGAATGTTTTCGGACAGGCTGGATACGGCAGACCGGGTTTGAACATACTCGATAATTCTTTCCAGCCGTTTTATACTGTTGGGGTCAACGTTTCATGGAATCCTATTAACTGGAATTCAAACAGTAATGAAAAACAAATATATGATGCTAATAAAAAAATAATCGATAAACAAAAAGAAACATTCGATAAAAATCTGAAAGTGTCTCTTGAAAAATATAAGTCCGATATTTATAAATATGAATCTCTACTTAAAAAAGACGAAGAGTTAATTTCATTAAGAGAGAAAATAGTTGAAAGCACTGCATCACAATTATCAAACGGAACAATTACATCTACGGTCTATTTAACTGAGCTAAACAATAAAAATCAGGTTTTATTAACTTATAAAACTCACCTTGTACAATTAATACAGTCAAAAATAAATTTTTTAACTACAAAAGGAAACAAAATTTATGAATAAAATATATTTATATCCGCTTTTAGCGTTTATCTTAATTTTTTCATCTTGCGGGAAAAATGAAAAACGCTCGGATGCTTATGGAAATTTTGAAGCGGTTGAGACTATTGTTTCTGCTGAAGGAACTGGCAAACTTATTGATTTCAATATCGAGGAAGGACAGGTTCTCGAAAAAAATGTATTAGTTGGAAATATTGATGCTGATCAACTTTCTCTAAAAAAACAGCAACTCGAAGCACAGAAAAATACAATCAGGACTAAGTTCAAAAATGTTTTTTCACAGATAAGTGTTTATCAGGAACAGAAAAGGGTAAACCAGATAGAAAAAAATAGAATTGAAAAACTTTTAAAAGATGATGCCGCTACAACCAAACAGCTCGACGATGTAAACGGTAGCATTAATGTTCTGAATAAACAGATTTCTTCTATAGAATCGCAAAACTCTACCACTATGCAGGAATTAAAAGGTATAGATGTCCAGATTCAACAGATACAAGACCAGATTGAAAAGAGTGCAGTAATAAATCCTGTTAAAGGAACGGTGTTGATGAAACTTGCAGAGCAATCTGAAATTGTGAATTACGGAAAACCTTTATATAAAATTGCGGATATCAGCACTATGGAATTGCGGGTGTATGTTAGCGGTGAGCAATTACCCGGAATTAAAATCGGTCAAATAGTAAAAGTATTAATAGACGCTGGTAAAAATGAATTCCGCGAAATAGAGGGGACAGTAAGCTGGATATCACCAAAATCGGAATTTACCCCTAAAATAATTCAGACAAAAGAAGAAAGAGTAAATCTTGTATATGCCGTAAAAATCAGAGTTGCAAATGATGGCTCATTAAAAATCGGGATGCCGGGAGAAGTAATATTTAAATAATGTTAAATGATAAATGATAAACGATGAATGACAAATGATGAACGATGAACGATGAATGATAAATGATAAATGATAAATGATGAATAATGAATGATAAATGATGAATGATGAACGATGAATGATAAATGATAAATGATGAATGATGAATGATGAATGATGAATGATGAATGATGAATGATAAATGATAAATGATAAATGATAAATGATAAATGATAAATGATGAATGATGAATGATGAATGATGAATAATGAATGATGAATGATGAATGATGAATGATGAATGATGAATGATGAATGATGAATGATGAATAATGAATAATGAATGATGAATGATGAATGGTGAATGGTGAATGATGAATAATGAATAATGAATAATGAATAATGAATAATAAATAATGAATGATGAATGATGAATGATAAATGATAAATGATAAATGATAAATGATAAATGATAAATGATAAATGATAAATGATAAATGATAAATGATAAATGATGAAATATATTTAATTGAATCCCGAAGGTCGAAGACTCGCCGTGGTGAGGATGAAATTATTATAGAAAAAAATTAACAACAAGATGCAAACCCCGAAGGTGTGGCATTACACATAAAAAAAATGATAGTTGAAGCAAAAAATATTGTAAAATCTTTTGGAACAACCGTTGCCGTCGATGACATTTCCTTTGAAGTTAGTAAAGGTGAAATATTCGGTTTGATTGGTCCCGATGGTGCCGGAAAGACAACACTTTTCAGAATGCTGACTACTTTATTAAAACCCGAAAAAGGGTATGCAAAAGTTCTTGGTCTTGATGTTATAAAAGATTATAAACAGATAAGAAAAAAAATCGGATATATGCCGGGAAAATTTTCTCTCTACCAGGATTTATCGGTTGAAGAAAACCTAAAATTTTTTGCTACGATATTCGGAACGACTATTGAAGAAAATTACGATTTGATAAAAGACATTTATGTATTGCTTGAACCTTTTAAAAAAAGAAAAGCAGGAAAACTTTCCGGTGGGATGAAGCAGAAACTCGCACTCTCCTGTGCTTTGATACACAAGCCCGATGTTTTGTTTTTAGATGAACCTACAACGGGGGTTGACCCTGTATCGAGAGATGAGTTCTGGGAAATGTTAAGTAGATTAAAAGAGCAGGGAATTACGATTCTTGTATCCACCCCCTATATGGACGAAGCATCGCTCTGTGATAGAGTTGCTTTGATGCAAAAAGGAAAAGCACTTGTTATTAATACACCGGGTGATATTATTTCACAATTTAAAAAACCTTTATTTGCGGTTCATTCCGAAAACCAATACGAATTATTCCAAAAACTTCTTAAATACGAACATAGAAACACGGTCTTTCCTTTTGGAGAATTTTTGCATTACACGGATAAAAGGGAAAATATAAAAATTGAGGATTTTAAAAAATATCTCGACACATTGAATTTGACTGGTCTAAAAATAGAATCTATAAAACCGAACATAGAAGATTGCTTTATGGCGTTGATGGAGGAGAAATAATGGTAAACGAAAATATTATATATGCAGAAAACCTTACGAAAAAATTCGGGAATTTTACGGCAGTAAATTCAATATCCTTTTCCGTGAAAAAAGGTGAAATATACGGATTCCTCGGAGCAAACGGTGCCGGAAAAACGACTGCAATCAGGATGTTATGTGGTCTGTCCACGCCGACATCGGGAAAAGCCACAGTTGCAGGTTTTGATGTATATAAACAGACGGAAAATATAAAAAAGAATATCGGTTATATGAGCCAGAAGTTTTCTCTTTATGAAGATTTAACAGTAAATGAAAATATTAATTTTTACGGCGGTATTTACGGATTGACGGATAAAGAGATAAAAGAAAAAACAGAATATCTGCTTGATATTTTAAAAATTGAAGATGCAAAAAATAAATTAATAAAATCTTTACCGCTTGGATGGAAGCAGAAACTTGCTTTTTCGATTTCTATAATCCATAATCCAAAAATTGTTTTTCTCGATGAACCAACGGGAGGGGTTGACCCGGTAACAAGAAGGCAGTTCTGGAATATGATTTATGAAGCTGCGGCAAGTGGTGTTACCGTTTTTGTTACGACTCACTATATGGACGAGGCAGAGTATTGCAATAGGGTTTCGATTATGGCTGAAGGAGTCATTGCCGCACTGGATACTCCGGGTAATCTTAAAGAAAAATACAAAGTTAATACAATGCACGAAGTTTTTGTAAAAATTGCCAGATAAATTTTATGAATAGATTCAAAGGATTTTTAATAAAAGAGTTTTATCATATTTTCCGTGACTTCAGGACGTTATTGATATTATTCGGTATGCCCGTTGCACAGATTTTACTGTTTGGTTTTGCAATTACAAATGAAATTAAAGATGTTAAAATTGCTATACTCGATGAAGCCAAAGATAATGTAACAAGAGAAATAAGCGATAAACTTTTATCCTCCGGTTATTTTATTTTATATGATAATTTGAAATCCGTAAAAGATATTGAACCTGAATTTCGTAAAGGAATAATAAAAGAAGTAATTATTTTTGAACCTAATTTTTCTCAAAATCTTTACAAAACAGGTAATGCAAATGTACAACTGATTGCAGATGCGTCCGAACCAAATCTTGCGAATATGATAGTCGGATATACATCATCAATATTAATGGATTACCAGAAGGAAATCGCAAAATCAAATAATACTAATCCTTCTATTAATACCGAAGTGAAAATGAGGTTTAATCCGAATCTGAAAAGCGTATTTATGTTCGTACCCGGATTGATGGCGGTAATTTTATTGCTTGTCTCTGCTTTAATGACTTCTATTTCTATTACTAAAGAAAAAGAAATGGGAACTATGGAAGTGCTTTTAGTTTCTCCATTAAAGCCGTTTCAAATTATCGTCGGAAAAGTAATACCCTATTTGCTTCTCGCTTTCGTAAATGCATTCGTGATTCTTGGGCTTGCACAATTCGTTTTTGGAATGCCTATAGTGGGGAATACAATTTTACTTATTCTGGAAAGTACGCTGTTCGTTATAGTATCGCTTTCTCTCGGGATTTTAATTTCGACTTTAAGCAATAACCAGCAGACAGCAATGATGGCATCTCTTGGAGGATTGATGCTGCCTACTATAATACTGTCCGGTTATATATTTCCGATTGAGAATATGCCTTATGTATTGCAATTATTAAGTAACATTGTTCCCGCCCGATGGTTCATAACTATTATAAAAGGAATTATGCTAAAAGGAAGTAATTTCAGTTACATTATGAAAGAAACATTTGTATTAATAGGTATGGCATTATTTTTAATTTTACTCAGCATTAAAAAATTCAAAACACGACTCGAATAAATTATGAGAATAATCAGGTTTATATTAAAAAAAGAATTTTTGCAAATCTTCCGTAACAAGGCAATGATACCTATAATATTTTTTATGCCTCTTGCCCAGTTGCTTATTCTGTCCAATGCGGCGACTTATGAAATTAAGAATATAAAATTTTCAGTAGTGGATTTAGACCAAAGCAAATTTTCTCGTGAACTAATTTCCAAATTCACTTCTACCGGATATTTTATTTTAACCGAAAATTCTTATTCTGTTTCCGAAGCAGAAGACGGATTCAAAAAAAATACATCGAAACTGATTATACATATTCCCCCTGACTTTGAAAAAGATTACCGAAAATTCGGAACTGCAAAAGTTCAGGCAATAATAAACGGAGAAGATGGTGCGGCGGCAGGTATCATAAATAATTATACAACCAACATTGTTCAACAATTTGCAAAAGGTGTAGAGACGGAGTGGACGGGTGTTTCGGGTACAGAAAAAAATCCTCGTATTAATATTAATTATTCGAACTGGTTTAATTCCGAACTCGACTATAAAACCTATATGGTACCGGGAATTCTTGTAGCACTTGTATCTATGATAGGTCTGTTTTTAGCGGGAATGAATATAGTTAAAGAAAAAGAAATCGGAACAATCGAGCAGTTAAACGTTACACCGATTAAAAAAAGTCAGTTCATCATCGGTAAACTTTTACCTTTCTGGATAATCGGAATTTTCGAACTCGCATTTGGTACAACTCTTGGATTTTTTATATTCAATGTCCCGATGCTTGGTAGTCCTTTTTTAATTTTACTTCTTGCAGGAATTTATTTACTCGTTATACTCGGAATGGGTCTATTCATATCCACTTTTACAAACACGCAACAGCAGGCAATGTTTATTGCGTGGTTTTTTATGGTTATATTTATGTTAATGGGAGGAATATTCACACCCGTAGAAAGTATGCCCGACTGGGCTCAGACCGTTACTTTCTTTAATCCTATTTCCCACTTCAGCCGTGCAATGCGGATGGTTATGCTAAAAGGCAGCGGGTTTTATGATGTGCTAAATACTATTTACATACTTTCCGGCTACGCCTTTGTAATGCTAACCTTCGCAATATTCAGGTACAAAAAAGTTGAAGGGTAAATGTTTTAGAGTATATTTTTTTCTAATTAGATTTTTTAACTTTATGAAAACTAAATATAATAACTATGAACTACGGAATTACAAAAACAATCGAGCTCTCTTATGAAGAGGCAATAGAAAAAGTAACGGAAGAATTAAAGAAAGAAGGATTCGGTGTACTAACTACCATAGATGTAAAAGAAACGTTAAAGAAAAAGCTTGATGTGGATTTTCAAAAATATATCATTCTTGGTGCGTGCAATCCACCTCTTGCTTACGAAGCGTTGAAAGCTGAAGAGCAGATTGGATTATTACTACCGTGCAATTTTATTATTTACGAAAAGGATGGAAAAACGGTTGTTTCCGCTTTCAATCCTGCTACAATTTCGGTGATATCTAATAACGAAAAATTAAATGAGATGTCAGTGAAGCTGAACGAGAAAATTTATAAGGTGATAGATAATATTTAATGATTGGAAGATTGAATCCCGATAAATCGGGACGCAAAGAACGCGGATTGAAGATTATGGGCTAAATGGATTTTTCTATTTTTCTATTTTCCGTTTTCCATTTTCCATTTTCTGTTTTCTGTTTTCCATTTTCCATTTTCAATTTTATTTTTCGCAAAATCAAAGAAATCAAATTAATCAGTGATGAAGATTGTTGTCTTAACAGGTGCCGGAGTTAGTGCTGAAAGCGGGATTTCTACATTCCGCGATTCGGGAGGTTTATGGGAAAATTATGATATAATGGAAGTCGCTTCTATAGAAGGCTGGTATAAAGACAAAAAACTTGTTCTCGATTTTTATAACCAAAGAAGAAGTCAGCTGAAAGAAGTAGAGCCAAATCCCGCACATTACGCACTCGCAAAGCTGGAGGAAAAATTTGACGTAACTGTAATTACTCAAAATGTTGATAACCTTCACTAACGTGCCGGCTCAAAAAATATTATCCATCTTCACGGTCTGCTTACTCAGGCAAAAAGCACTGCACACCCGGGTTTTGTATATGATATTGGATATGATGATATTAATATTGGTGATAAATGTGAAAAAGGCTCTCAGCTACGTCCGAATATTGTTTGGTTTGGTGAGCCGGTGCCAATGATGTATGAAGCCGGAAAAGTCGCTGAACAGGCAGATATTTTTATCGTTGTCGGAACATCGCTTGTGGTTTACCCGGCAGCAGGATTGATAGATTTTGTTAAACCGTCATCTTATAAATATATTATTGACCCTGTTAAGCCTGCAGTTTGTGATTCTTCGGATAAATTGATTTTTATAGAAGAAAAAGCATCTATTGGAACGCCAAAATTAATAAAAAAACTTATCGAAGAATATTAATCATTATATACTATTCCTGTAAATATTTGTAAAATCAAATAGAAAACCGTATTCCCTCAAAAAACAAGGATTTAAGAAATCTTTTTACATTGAATCTCTTTACATTAAATTGTAAATTTGTTAAAAATTTTATCTTAGATGGCAAAAGGATATAACGTTCTCTTCGTTACCAGTGAAGTCTTTCCTTATTCAAAAACTGGTGGTTTAGCAGATATTTCTAATTCTCTCCCACAGGCACTGAATTCTCTCGGGAATGAAGTGAGAATTATTTCTCCGAAATACGGACAATTAGACGAAAGAAGGCTACAGATTCACGAGATAAAAAGATTAAAAGATTTAAAGATTGAAGTTGCGGGGAAATCTACAAGATTCAGTATAAAATCTTCCTTTATACACGGGAAAAATACAAAAGCTCAAATTTATCTCGTAGAAAATCAGGATTATTTTAAAAATAAGGGAATATATCAGAATATTAAAACTAAGGAAGATTTTTCCAATAACGATGAAAGGTTTTTGTTCTTCAGTAAATGTGTACTCGAGATTCTTGAAATCCTTCAATGGAAACCCGATGTAATTCACTGCAACGACTGGCAAACGGCTCTTATTCCGGCTATGCTGAAAAAAGTTTACAATAAAAATCAACACATCAAAGATATTAAAACTGTTTTTACTGTTCATAATCTTGCATATCAGGGTGATTTTCCTAAATCATCGTTTGATAAAACCGGACTTCCGGAATCTGTTATAAAAGATGTCGGTGGTTTCCAGAAAGGCAGATTTAATTTTTTAAAAACCGGTTTGTATTATGCGGATAAAATTACAACTGTTAGCGAAAAATATGCTGAAGAAATCAGAAAAGATAAATATTTGAATTCCGGTTTGGAAGATGTTCTCGAAAAAAGAAAAAGAGATATATCGGGAATATTAAACGGAATAGATTATAATGTCTGGAATCCCAACGTGGATAAAGTTATTACGTATAGATATACTTACCAGGAAATTCCTCTTAAATATGAAAATAAAAGAGAACTCCTGCATAAATTCAATCTCGAATACAATGAAAATACCCCTTTGATTGGAATGGTATCGAGGCTGGTAGAATCCAAAGGATTGGATTTGATGGTTAAAATTCTTCCTGAACTTATGAAAGAAGATGTTCAATTGATTATACTTGGAACAGGTGATGAGAATTATCAAAAATTCTTATTAAATGCGAAAAAGAAATATCCCAATAAACTTATTGTGCAGATAGCATTTGACGAAAATCTTGCTCATCATATAGAAGCAGGTTGTGATATGATTTTAATGCCATCTAAATACGAGCCTTGCGGCTTAACTCAGCTATATAGTCTCAGGTATGGAACCGTTCCGATTGTAAGGAATACAGGCGGATTATCGGATACTGTTATTGATTATAAAAAGAATGACGGGAACGGATTTTTATTCAACAAATTCGATGCAAAAGAATTACTCGGTACAATTAAAAATGCCGTTTCGATTTACAGGAAAAACAAACAAAAATGGTATAATTTAATTAGAAACGGGATGGCTCTTGATTTTTCATGGAAGGTTTCTGCTACGAAGTATATGAATCTTTTTAAAAAATTGACTTCCTAACATAAATATATTGGCGTAGAACTGTATTGAATAGAGCAATTTTTTTAGATAGAGACGGAACGATTATTAAGGAAGTTGATTATTTAACTAAAAACAGTCAAATTGTTTTAATTAAAGGAGCAAAAAAAGCCTTACTAACCTTTAAGAAATTAGGTTTTTTAAATATAGTAATAACTAACCAATCTGCCATTGCAAGAGGTTTTTTGACCGAAAAGAAACTATTCGAAATCCATTCAGGATTGTTAAATCTTCTTAAATTCCATTTTATTCCGTTAATTCACGATATTTTTTATTGCCCTTATCATAAAGACGGAATTATTGAAAAATTTGCTTCCGATAGTTTTAACAGGAAACCAAACCCCGGTCTTATTTTAAATGCCGCAATCAAGTACAATATTGATTTAAGCAAATCTTTTTTGATTGGAGATTCGTATACGGATATGAAGTGTGCTGAAATTGCAGGTCTTAAAAAAATCCTTGTTTTAACCGGATATGGCGAGGAAGCTTTGATAAGATGCACAAAAGAAAACTTGAAAATTGAATGTGTAGTTAATGATATTTCTGAAGCATCAAAATTTATTACAAAGTATTTAGAATATTAAGTAATAATATATTATATTAATTGTTGTTTATAATTAAAATTGAAGATTTTGAATCAAATTATTAGAATCGTTTTTATTTTGCTGGTTTTTACATTAACCTTGTTTTATGGGTGTGAAAATAATGTTAGTAACGATGGTTTAAATTATATATCAGGGGATACATTAGGAACTTTACTGCTGGATTCGCAAATAGATACTATAGATATCGTTTCGAATAATTTTATTAAATATATTAATACAGCCAACTCTTCCGATATGCTCGTAGGTAAATATTCGGACTATGAATCTAAGTCTTTACTTAGATTTACAGACCTCCCGACAAATTATGATACAGCCACTGTTTTATCCGCTAAATTAAATTTAAGGTATAATAAATCATTTTATCAGGATTCTGTTGGGATAACATCTTTTAATTTATATAAGATTAATGAGTATTATGATTTTTCTACGTTGACTTATGACGTGTTTCATAATGAAATAGGAACTAATATACTCGGTACTTATACGGGAACACCAATTGATACTTCGCAGATATCTATAACATTAGATAATCAAACTCTTTCGGACTGGCTTAAATATGCTCACGATACAAATTATGTAAATAAAAATTACGGATTAATATTTCTTCCGAATGCGAATTCTAACACGATAAAAGCTTTCTATTCATCAGTATATGGTACTACTGATTATATCCCTAGTATTACGGCTGTAATGACGTATCCTTACGGTGGTCAGGATACATTAACATTTAACTCTTCTGAGTTTGTTACGCTTAATTACGTTCCTCAGGTAAATAGTATCCCGGGCAGAATTATATTGCAAAATGGAATAGCTATTAAAGATGTTTTAAAATTCGATATATCGAAGCTACCCGGTAAAGTAATCATAAATCAAGCCTTATTGGAAATGAAAATTGACTGGGCAAATACATTTTATACTAAAAATGCTGATACTAGAATAACACTGAATGTGTTAACAGATACATCAACTCTTACAAATGATGGTGTAACTTATATTGCTATACAAACCGATTCAAATACATTTTCATTATATTTTAGAGAAGCGGTTCAGAATTGGAATTATGGTGTGTATCCGAATTTAGGAATATTACTAAAAAATATTTATGAATACAACAATCTTGATAGATATGTCTTTTACGGTCCCGATTATCCTGACATATCTAAGAGACCAAGAATTAAAATCAGGTATTCGATAAGAAATTAAGGCTTATAATAATTATATTTTCAAAAATGGAAATTAACAAACTCAAAACAAAATTCTTTTCAAAGATAATTTTTATCGTGTTGCTTTGTGCGGGTACCGCTCAATCTCAGGAAGAATTTCCACTTGGTTCACCGTACACTTCATTTGGATTGGGTGATTTGCAATATCTCTCCAGTACCAGAACAGATGCAATGGGAATCCAGGGAATTAGCCTGATGGGCGACTATATTAATAATTTGAATCCTGCTTCGAATGCAGATTTGAAATTTACTAATATTTCGTTATCCTTCAAGTATGGTTTCCTTAAACTCGATAATACGAAAATTTCCGATGGAAATATAAACGGTATAAATATTGGTGTTCCTTTGAGTAACGGAAGAGGAATGACCCTTATAATGGGATTTAATTCTATGATTCGTTCGAATTATAAAATTAGCAATAAGTTTTCGGATGATAATGTATCCTATACCCAAACGTATGCCGGCAACGGGGGAATTTCGAGAGTTAATTTTGGATTAACTTATAAAATTCTCGGCGGTGTTTTTCTGGGAGCTGAATACAATTATGCTTTCGGAAACCAAACTAAATTGTCGTTACTCGATTTTGTTTCACAATATTATACAAACACTTATATTAGAAAAGAGAATAATTTAACAGGCTCTTTTGTAAAAGGTGGGATAATCATAGATTTGAAAAAATTAACAAAATTGGAAAAACTTAACGACTTTACTATAGGGTTTTTATATCAGTCAAAGTTAAATTTAAATTCCGACCAGGATGCAATTTATACTTTAAGCACGGGGAATGATACTGTGAAAACTTCAAGTTCGGATTTGCAAATTCCGCAGGCATTTGGTGTTGGTATAACAAAAAAAATTGGAAAACAGGTAATTATTTCGGGAGATGCTCTGTGGCAGCAGTGGAGTGATTTTATATCGGGTAACCTTTCAAAAAATGAATATACTAACTCATCCAGATATGGTTTAGGAGTTGAAATAATACCTGTGGCACAAATGGATAAAACATTTTTTGAGAGCCTGACTTATAGAATGGGAGTCTCCTATGATAAATCATATTATTTAATAAACGGACAAAATGTAAACAGACTTGGTTTTAGTTTGGGTTTTGGAATTCCTCTTGGTAGTTATAATTCGATTGATTTGGGAATAAGTTATTCGATTCGTGGAAAATCTGAAAACGGATTAATAAAAGAAGATTATCTTAAACTTACTGCAGGCTTGAACTTCGGTGAACTTTGGTTCATTAGACCGAGAGACGAAGACAGGTAAATTTTAAAATTTAAAAAAAATTGTTATATGATTATTTCAATAGGCTCTGATCACAGAGGTTTTGAACTTAAACAAAGAATTAAAGAATATTTAAAGGGAAAAAATTTAAAAGTTCTTGATTTTGGTACGAATTCGAATGCAAGTGTTGATTACCCCGATTTTGCAAAAAAAGTCGGCGAAAGTATCGCTAAAAGTGAATCAAAATTCGGTATAGTAATTTGCGGAAGCGGTATAGGTGTTAGCATTGCCGCAAATAAAGTTAAAGGTGTAAGAGCAGTAAACGCTACTAATAGCGATATGGCAGAGATGTCGAGAAAACATAATAATGCTAACGTCATTTGTTTCGGTGCTGATTTTATAGATTTTGATACAGCTGTAAAATATTTTGAAATATTTGTGAATACGGATTTTGAAGGCGGAGAAAGACATAATAGAAGAATAGAAAAAATAAATAATATTTAATATTTAACCAATAAATTTTTATAATTATGAATACAAAACTAGAACAAACCGATAAAGAAATATTTGATGTAATAGTAAACGAAACAAACCGTCAGGCAGATAAACTCGAATTAATCGCATCTGAAAACTTTGTGTCTAAAGAGGTAATGGAAGCTCAGGGTTCGACTTTAACTAATAAATATGCCGAAGGATATCCCGCAAAAAGATACTACGGGGGCTGTGAATGGGTCGATGTTGCGGAAAATCTTGCACGGGACAGGGCAAAAGAACTATTCGGTGCGGAATATGTTAACGTACAGCCACACTCCGGAAGTCAGGCTAATATGGCAGTTTATATGTCTTTTCTGAAACCCGGTGATAAAGTGATGGGTATGAACTTGTCTCACGGCGGACATCTTACTCACGGCTCACCTGTGAATTTTTCTGGACAGCTTTATAAATTTGTTGCTTATGGTGTTCATCCAGATACAGGTTATATCGATTATCAAAATGTTGAGGATGTTGCTAAAGCTGAAAAACCAAAAATGATAACAGTCGGAGCAAGTGCTTATTCGAGAAATATAGATTACAAAAAATTCCGCGAAATAGCCGATATGGTTGGAGCATTTCTTTTTGCAGATATTGCTCACCCGGCGGGATTAATTGCAAAGAAATTGCTGAACGACCCTCTTCCGTATTGCCACGTTGTAGCTACGACTACTCACAAAACTTTAAGAGGTCCGAGAGGCGGAATGATACTCATCGGAAAAGATTATGAGAATCCGTTTGGTGCAAAAGCTCAGAAATCAGGTCGTATAAAAATGATGAGTGAACTTATTGATTCTATGGTAATGCCCGGTGTGCAAGGCGGACCGCTTATGCACGTAATCGCTGCAAAAGCAGTTGCTTTCAAAGAGGCGTTACAGGATTCATTTACCGATTATGCAAGGCAGGTAATCAGCAACGCAAAAGCATTTGCCGAAAAACTGATTTCTATGGATTATAAAATAATTTCGGGTGGAACGGATAATCACCTGATGCTCGTTGATTTAAGAAATAAAAATATAACAGGAAAAGCCGCTCAGGAGGCTCTTGATGTTGTTGGTATTACTTGTAATAAAAACGGTGTTCCGTTCGACGATAAAAGCCCGATGATTACCAGTGGAATAAGACTCGGAACCCCGGCTTTAACCACAAGAGGTATGAAAGAACCTGAAATGGAATTGATTGCTGAATTAATTAATAAAGTGGTAACGAATCCGACCGATGAAAAAGTAAGAAAGGAAGTTCGTGATGAAGTGAAGAAATTAACCTCGCGGTTTACAATGTATGGAACAAGATGAGAAAGAAATGTCGTTTCTCGATCATCTTGAAGAGTTAAGATGGCGTATTATTAAATCTTTAATAGGAATAATTTTAGGTAGTGCTGTTATTGCTTTTTTTATCGATTGGATTGTGAATAATATTTTATTTGCACCTGCTAAAAATACGGTTCCCCCGTTAACTATCATTAACCTTAAACCGTATGGTCAGTTTTTGCTTTATATGGAAGTGATTATCATTGGAGGTGTAATCTTAAGTATTCCTAATATTATTTACCAGTTCTGGCGATTTGTAGAGCCTGCTCTGAAACCGGGCGAAAGAAAATATATTGTAAGTATTGTACTCTTTACTACTATTTGCTTTCTTTCAGGTGTGGTTTTTTCTTATTATTTATTATTACCTGCGGCACTTGGATTTTTTGCCGGGTTTGGTACGGCAATTATTGAAAATAATATTGCGGCAAACGAATATCTTAGTTTTGTTATTTCGATGATTTTAGCTTCGGGATTGGTTTTCGAATTACCTATGGCTTCATTCTTTCTCTCGAAGATAGGTATTTTAAAACCTGCTTTTATGAGGAAATACAGACGTCATGCCGTTATCGGGATTTTGTTGATTGCCGGTGTGGTTACTCCGGGACCCGATATTACAAGTCAGGTATTGCTCGCTGTTCCGCTTTTTGTACTTTATGAAATCAGTATTCTGATATGTAAATATTCGCAAAGAAAAGAAAAATATTCAGAATCGGTTAATTAACTTTGCAGAAAAATAAATGAATCTAAAAGAAATAATTTCTCCGATTACATCCGAACTTGATGAATTTCAAAAACAATTTGCCGGTTCTTTGAAATCAAAAGTTGCCCTTATAGATTTAATCACCAGCTACATTCTCAGGCAAAAAGGAAAAAAAATCCGTCCGGTTCTTGTTCTGTTAAGTGCCAAACTATGCGGGGAAATAAATAAAAGAACTTATATCGCCGCAAACCTTGTTGAACTTCTTCACACGGCAACCTTGATTCACGATGACGTGGTCGATGATGCAAAAGAAAGAAGGGGGCTTGCTTCGATAAATGCTGTCTGGAAAAATAAAGCATCTGTGTTGATTGGTGATTACCTGTTGTCAAAAGGATTATTAATTTCTCTCGAAAACAACGAATGTGAATTTCTGCATACTACCTCTGAAGCCGTCAGACGAATGAGCGAAGGTGAACTTCTGCAAATTCAAAAAGCACGTAATTTCGACGCTACCGAAGAAACCTACTTTAAAGTCATATCCGATAAAACCGCCTCTCTAATAAAAACTTGTTGCAAACTCGGGGCTTTAAGTTCAACAAAAGATTTGAAAAAAATTGAAGCACTTTCCGTATATGGAGAAAATCTTGGTGTCGCTTTCCAATTAAGGGATGATTTGCTCGATTATGTCGGTAGAAAAAAACTTCTCGGAAAATCTACAGGGAATGACGTAAAAGAAAAAAAGTTTACTTTACCGTTAATTCATTCACTCGAAAATGCCCCTAAGAAAAAATCGGCAGAAATAATGAAATTAATTAAAAGCGAATCTATTAAAAAATTTGAATCGGTTTATTATTTCGTAGAAGAGTACGGCGGTATTGATTATGCAATCGAAAAAGCCGATTTCTATGGTAAAAAAGCATCGGATGCTATAAAAAATTTCTCGAACTCCAAATCTAAAACCTCACTTGTCGAACTTGTGAATTTTGTAACAAAACGCGAATACTAAAGTAGAAAGTAAAAAGTATATTGCAAAGGGAAGCGCTGGAGAGTTTAGAAGTATGATTTACTTGGCAAGAGAATTAGGGTACATTTCCCGGAATCAATTTGACTTACTGTATGATAAAATATTGGTAATTTCAAAAATGCTGGCTAAATTCATTCAATCTCTAAAGTAAATTATTTAAAATATAAATACTTAAAATTTTTTGCATTCTACTTTCTACTTTATACTTTATACGCTCTTAAGATTTGGTAGATTGCTATTCCATACGCAACCGAAACATTTAGAGATTGCTTCATTCCGAACATCGGTATTTCCACAGAAAAATCTGCAAGGTCTATAATTTCTTTCGATATTCCTGTAATTTCATTTCCAACCACAAGGCACACAGGAAAATCCGCTTTTTTAAAATCCCATATTAATCTTTTCTCATCTGTAATCTCGAGAACACAGATTTTTATTCCTTCTGATTTCAATTTCTTAATCACTTCTATTGGGTCTTTGTGATATTCCCACGGAA
>JBAZEQ010000011.1:0-20417 GCA_041653855.1 Ignavibacteria bacterium
AACGAAAACGTTTAAAACACTGTAGTACTTGTTCAAAATGAAGCTCAAATAAACGACTCGCAACATATTGATAATGCTTGATTTATATGTGAAGAGGGAAACAAAAGTACTACAAAAGTACTACACTTTTTTTTAAAAAACTCCTTGAATAAAATTCTAACTTTGTAAAAATAGAATTTAATTGAAGTGCGTTACCGGCAGTTACATTGGAAAAAAGTGTTTATTTGAAAATCTCTATGTTCTCTGTGGCAAAAATTTATTTTAGCACTACCAATTTCTTTGTGCTCGTGTATTTAATTCCGTTTTTGTTTGTGTAGTCGAGTTTATAGAAATACGTTCCCGATGAAATTCCGTTTGTGGTAAATTGTGTTTCATACGTTCCTGATGTCTGCTCTTCGCTAACCAATGTTGTAACTAAATGTCCGAGCATATCATACACTTTCAATGTTACAAATCCGTTATTTGTTATTTGATATTTAATATTTGTAGCCGGGTTAAACGGGTTCGGATAATTTTGAAATAACTCAAACGAAGAGGGAATTTCGGATTCTATTCTTCTGATTCCAATGGAATTCAGGTCAATTATAGATGACCAGATTTGGTATACGGTTTGTCCGGGATATTTTGCCATCCAGACAGGATAAAGCTTTCCGTTTGCAGATAAGATGTCAATATTATCTCCCTGATTTCCGGTACCACCGAGGGCTATGGGTTGCGGATAAAATTTTTCACCTGCAATCAAATAATCCCGCCAGGTGTCTCCGCCATCCTGCGAGCGTGAAAGATATACCTGTACGGAATCGCCTGTTGGAGAATTTCTTGTATCATAATATACAATGTTTATTCCGCCGAAAGCATCTACATCAATAGCCGGGAAGTATTGAATTTTTCCGTTATTCAATGCGTCTTGATTTACCCTTATACCTGCCGACCAGGTACTGCCTCCGTCTGTAGAGCGATGCAAAACTACATCCGGGTCGGTACCTGCAGGGGAAAGATTTTTTTCGCAGGTAATGCTATAAATCCATCCATTCTTTGCTCCTCCCGATTTATCCACATCTATCAACGGATAGCTATTTACACGAACATCCCATGGGGCTAGTTGGGATGTAAATATCCCGTTACAAACATATATGCTTTCATTTACATTCCAATTGTTCCCGCTATTTGTGGATTTTGCGAATCCGATTGCTAACTCATTATAAGGACTTGTATTTCTTGATGAAGCCCATGCTACATAGACTTGACCCTGCTCACCGATTGCAATATTTGGACCATTTGAATTTCTACCCGATAGAGATGAATTAATTTGCGGAACCGGTGATACCCAAGTTTGACCATTATTTGTTGTATAGCTAAAAATTATAACATAAGGATTTGTTACCATAGTCGTAGCGTTATATACTCTTCCATAAAACGAACTGCTTGAAACATCGTCGATGATTATCGAACTTTTAAGCTGTTCGTTTGTTGTTGCAAAACAAGTAATTGGAGAAGACCAATTTGCACCAAGGTTTGTTGAATTGCTTGCATACGTTCTATTTGACTGGACACTAAAAGATTGAAAATGCGAAATTATTAGTGTGCCATTAAGACCTATACAGGGTCCCGGATCACCGTTGTGAAAAGCGGCAAATCCATCGTTTATTATATCATAACCAAACCAATTTAAGCCACCATTAGTGGAAAGATAACAACCTTCATTTTTAATTAAGGTCGTTAAATTTATAGTAAAAGAACTTGCAAAAAGCATTTGAGGATTTGTAGGATGTTTTACAATTAATGGTTCAATTTGATTATTATTCGAAGGAAAAATCTTATAAATAGGAAATTGTGTATATCCCAAATTACTAAGTATAATGGATAATATAAAAACCAAAAATATTTTTTGCGAGTTCTTCATTTTCTAAATCCTTTTTTATTAAAATTTAGCACAGGGGAAATATACTAAATCCCCTGTGCATTTAATATTACTTATTAAATATATATCCTACTTTTATTCCGCCAAAGAAATTTCTTTTCGCTCCGGCTTCATAGAATCTTCCACCCATATCATTGATATTAATATAAGAAACATATTTCTTGTCCCCGATATTATCTACTCCGGCATAGGCAGTGATGTTTAATCCCTGGTAGTTTACGGCAAATCCGAGTTGACCACCAAGCAATAAATAATCTTCTGTTTTTAAGCTGTCAACATTTTTATCATTGACATACATAGAACCTACAAATCTTGCATTACCTTTGATAAAAGCAGTGTAATATTTTTCAAAGGTATGGCTGTATCCAAGTTCACCGCTTAAAAGATTTTTGGGAACGGTTGGAACTATGTTATTGCTGTAATCTTCAATAACTTCCTGGAATGGAGAAGAAACAATTACTAAAGCTTTATAATCAATATATTCGAATTTTGAATAAGTATATGCGGCTTTTAAAGTTAGCCCCTTAAAAATTTCGGTATTAAATCCTGCTTCTAAACCGATACGCCTTGTCTTTCCTGCGTTCCTGTAAAAATAAGCATTGTCATATACAAATGGAACAATTTCATCCTGTATTAAACTATGGAAGAAAGTAAGCTCAGCAAATGTATTGGTAAAATATTTATTGTTGATACCGCTTGAACTTCCCTTAATACCAACTTCGAAATTTGTAGACTTCTGTCCCTGTAAATCAGGGTTAATTGTTGTTCTTCCATTGTTTGACGAAGATGGGTAGTTATCGAGTTCATTATTAGCAGGTGAATCGAAACCAAGTCCAAAAGATGTATAAGCAGCAATTTTTGAAGTCAATTTATAATTCAAAGCAACTTTCGGAGTGAGCCTGTCAAAAGTCCTTGAAGTATCTGCTCCTGTGTTTTGCCAGTCCTCTGAAATGTATGTTACTCTATCATACCTGCTTGAAAGCAAGAAGTCCATTTTTCCCGGAATTAAAGAAAATTGATCAAGCATATAGAATCCAACATTGGTTAGTTTTTCGTTTAGTATCGCTTTAGAAATATCACCTTTTTGACCGTTGACATTATCAAAATAGTTCATTGGTCCGCCTTGGTAGAATAAATCACCACCGACTGTAAATTCATTATTCCTTTTTCCTATCGTAAGATGGTTAATATACTTAAAGGATGCCCCTAATCCGCTTCGGCTAAATATTCTATAACGGCTATCCGTTCTTTCGAGGTTTTTAATTGTACCGTACCCTGTGAACTCAAGTGTATGCATATCGTTTGTACCAAATCGAGTATTATATGTAACACCAATTCTACCTTTTCTTGTTACGCGTTTTAAATCTCTTGCAAGTGTTGTTGCATCAGTACCGTTTGGATTTTCTGTATATTCTTTCAAAGTTTGAGAACCGGGTAATTTAATTAAACCATTTACATAATATCCAAAAATCTTCAATGTAGTTTTTGCACTAAGTTCTGATACTAAAGTAGAATTAATACGTGATTGATATTCTTCACTATGGTCTCTGAATCCTTTGTAGTTTTCATAACTGGATGTAAGCATAAACCTTGTGTTTCCGGAATTCAATCCAACTTTAAATCCGTTTTTTCTCAGTCCAAATTCACCAAAGTCATTATCTATCATAGCGAAATTTCTTGTGAAATCTACATCCGAAAGGAAGTTCATAACACCACCCGGAGCATTTGTATATAGAGATGAAGAATTTCCTTTTACAACTTCGATTTTTCCGATTGCTGTAAAGTCAATTGCTTCAATTCTTGTTTGTCCGTCCGGCTCGGATTCCGGAATACCATCCAGTAAGATCCTAACACCCCTGATGCCTGAATTGGAACGGCTACCGAATCCACGTATGGATATACGTACATCATGATTTCCATATCTCGATTGAAAGAAAACACCGGGAACAAATGCCAATACCTCGTTAACGGCTTGTTTACGAGTGGTTTGCCATTGTGCCTGATCAATACGATTCACAGAATATGGAATATCTATAATCTTCTTTTCTGTTCTGGTTCCTGTAATAATCAATTCTTCAGTTTCATAATAACCAGTATCGATTTGCGACTGCAAATCGGATACTAAATAAAAACTAAAAAGAAAAACAGAAATAAATATAATTTTTCTCATATTATTATTTTATTTAATTCGTAAAATACAAAACGCTAAAAACCATTTTCGTTCTTTGTTTGATTTATTTGAAATTTATGTGAGATTTTTCGGTGGAGGAGTTGGAATATCGAAATAATTAGATAATATTTGAAAATAAATGAAATCAATGCATATACCCTTACTCGGTGGGGATATGCTTTCAAACTTATAAGGCAAACCGGCATCACTTATCAAAGAATTTAAAACAGATGCCGTTCTTGAATATTTATCATTTAAACTTTTTGTAAAAAAAATAGCAAATAAATTTCGCAGGTTTGTTTCATTTTCATCGCTAAGTGCGGTAATTTTTACAATATCGCCGTTGTGTTCTATTCTGGATATGTCATACATCTTTCCATGATACATAATTTCGTGTGGTTCAACAAAGTGAAAATTTCCGTCTTCATTTTCGAACTCGTATTTTGTAAGAATAATTGTAGCTAATTCTTCCTGCTTGATATAGTTTTCAAGTTTACAGAATGCTTCTTTTTTAAAGTAAGATTTCATCTGGAAATAAACGATGACGTAAACTGCCGAATTAAAAAGTAGCATCGAAATCAATAATATGGATAGAATTTTCTTCAAATCAATTTCGAAAATGAAAATATTTTAATGTTAATATATTCACAACTGAAAAAAAATTCAATATAATAAAAATCAATAAACCCTCTAAGGAAGCGGAGTGTGAGGAAGAATCACCCCGCAACCTTAGAGTTTATCTTTAGCAATCTTCTTAATATGAGAAGAACCTCTTTTTTTTAGAAATTTTTAAACATTCTAAAGAGCAAGATGAGAGATAGAACACCTTGCTAACTTTAGAATGTATCTTTAGCAATCTTCTTTTTTTAATTCTTAAGAAATGAATTTTGGAGGAGGATATGGAATATCGATAAAGATATTCAGAATGGGATAAAGAATTTTGTTGTTTAGTAGATTTGAATTAAGAGGAAAAATACCATCGTAGTTAAAAGGTAAACCTGCATCGCCAATTAAAGAATGTAATATAGATGCAGTTTTAGAATATTTATCATTCAGATTTCGTGTGAAAAATTGTGCGAATAAATCTTTCAGGTTCGTTTCATTTTCATCGCTTAGTGCTATTATTTTTACCTTATTCCCGTCGTGTTCTATTCTGGATATATCATACATTTTCCCATGAAACATAATTTCGTTAGGTTCAACAAAATAAAAATTCTCATCTTCATTCTCGAATTCATATTTTGTTAAAATGATTGTTGTTAATTCTTCCTGCTTGATATAGTTTTCTAGTTTGCTGAAAGCTTCTTTTTTAAAATAGGATTTCAGTTGAAAGTAAATAATAATATATCCTGCCGAATTAAAAAGCAGCATTAGTGTAAGTAATATTGATATTACTTTTTTCAAATAAATCTTTTACTCCTTTGTAAAAACAATTTATATAGAAAAATTTAATAGTTCAAGAAGTAAAAAAATATATTAATTTTTACAATTTTAACTCTATTTTTATTTCCTTTAAAATATCTTTTAAGTGTGGAGTGTCTTTGAACCATTCTTTTCCTGTGATTTCGTTTGTACATGCGGAATAAACTTGCGAGATTAAAGTTTTTAGTTTTGGTGTCAGCATTTCAGGTTGCAATTCGCAAATTTCTTTCCAGTGCTGTCTGTCTTTTTTCTTTGCATCTTCTACAGCGGAATTCCACGGAGTATTGCGATAATATATTCTTGTAATTTCTTTACTTACAGGTAATCCTTCGTATGTAAATCTACATTCATCCAGAGTCCCAAATACATCGACGACCATAAGATTTCTGTTTAAATCGAATCCGACTTCGATTTTTCCGTCTTCATTTACAAGACCAATTTTAGAAAATTCATTTGAAATTAGATTATTGACTGTCTTTGTTAATTCTTTCAAATCGCATAATTCATTATTGCTAAGACCGGATATTTCCTGAGCTTCATTCCAGCTCATATACCTGTCTGTTATTTCCAGTTTAGTAGAAACATCATAAATTGGTTTATCGAGTTTTTGGTTCGGTTCGGGCATATTATCCAGACCAATATCCTTTGGTGTTATTTCGCCGTTTTTTAATCTTTTAAAGATACTGCTTCCCGGAGGTAGGAAATTTCTATAAATTACTTCGAGTGGAATTAAAAATCCTCCTTCGGAATTTTTATATTTAGAATAATCGTATTTGTTTCCTAAAAGTTCAGGCTTAATCACGCGAAGCAGTTTCATCTGCATAATATTAGTGGGATTATTCAGTTCCGAAAGTTTTTTAACTTCATCATTTTCAACAAGTCCTAAATAGTGTGTAGGAATATTCATTGATTCGAGCTTCTCAAAAAAATATGCTCCGAGTATAGAAATAGCTGCACCTTTATTCGGAATTTGGTCAGGCATTTCACCCCAATCAAAGACTGAATATCTATTGGAATAAATAAATCTTCCTATTCCGTGTTCTTTATTTGTAGCTTCTTTTAGAATTTTTAAATCTTTTACACTACCCATTTTGAATCTCCTTATCATCCTTTTCGAGAGTTTCTTTCATTTTATTTTGATATTCAATAACCTTTTTTTGAATTTTTTCATCTGATATACCGAATATTTTAGCAGCGGCGAGTGCGGCGTTTTCAGCTTCGGTAATTACCATTGGAGCTACACCGGATGGCATTCTCAAGCTTGAATATATATCCGTTCCCCCGAACTTTTCACTGTATGGTGGACAGGCAATTACAGGACAGTATGTCTGCCCGTCTGTAAATCCGCTAAGGGCATTGCTTCTGCCTGCCACTGTAATGAAAATGACTTTATCTTTCTCATATTCTTTTATCAGTTCGTAGCATTTCATTGGTACTTTATGAGCCGATGCAATTCTAAGAATGCTTTCGATTCCAAAATTTTCCAGTGCCTTTGTGATTTTCTTAGACCATTCAAGGTCGGCTTTAGAACCCATTATTATTATTACTTTATTCATAATATATTCTATTTTGATTTTCTGCGAAATAAATATGATTTGATTGTTTTAGTGCAAATTTATTGTATATAATTTCAAATTAAAAGATAATAAGGCGGGAATCAAATAATATTCAAAATTAACTTACAGAAATGAAATAAAAATATTTATTACACATTGAATGTGGCACACTCGAGTCCCGACGTATAGAAAAAACTCCTTATCAATCTCTCGATGAATCACCTCAATAAAAAACCCTGTAAATATCATTTACAGGGTAAAGAAGCGTACATCCGAGGGGGCTCGAACCCCTGACCCATTGATTAAGAGTCAATTGCTCTACCAACTGAGCTACGGATGCGGTTCAATTTACAGGAATTATATTTTATTTTCAATTCAGAATTGCAGATAGCAAAGATGTTTTTTCGTATTTGTCCTTTAATTATTTTTTATCACATAAATATCAATTCCGTCGTGAATGTCACCTTCTTCAATGTTTTTAATTTCCACGGTCTGATATTCCGATTGGGGGGAGAAAGAACGGTTTGATAAATCACCAGACTCAGGATATACTTTATATTTTCCGGGTGGGATATTGTCAAAAATAAATTCCCCGTCCGAGAAACTTAACTTTTCAAATTTGAATTTCCCATCAACAGATTCAAGAATTATTTTCAGCATTGATATTCCTTTTGCTCCTGATTCGGTTTTTAGCCAGACATTACCGCTTATGATTCCGGAAATAAAAACAGGTATAGGAATGACTTTGAAGCGATTTGGGTCGACCGTAACCGAATATGATTTATATTTTGGTCTTAATAAAGGATTATCAAAGGAAACAGGGTTTACTTCAAGATGATACGTTTCATATGGGTCTAAATCAATATACCATGAATTATTCCTGTCCGATGATTTTATGAATTTTCCTGCATTGACAGTAGTGTTAAATCCTGTATTCAGAGTACGTTCGTTATTATCTAATACGTCGTTGTTGTTGTAGTCTATAAATGGTACCATTGTTAAAGCGCCTCGAGAAACCATATTTTGATTATCAGTGATTATTTTTCCCTTATACTGATCGAAGCCTGCTGAACCGTTGATAGATTGTACGAAGTTCCATTCAGTATTTGATGAAAAATATCCCGATGTAAATCTGCTGAAAGAAAAATCATACCTAAATGTTAAACCGCCCGAATAACTATTTTGATTATAATCCCTTGAAACAAAAACAGTCAACCAACCTGTTTTGAATATACTTTTATCTATATAGATTCCTGTGCTAATTACTTTTCCCTGCGAATGTTCCGCATCTGTTTGCTGTCTGATTAAAAGGTCGCTTAATAAACGATATGATACGCTGATAGTAGACCTTAAACCAGATTCGGAATAATTACCTGTGGTCTTAGTCCAGGTGCCGTTTGTGATAATGCTGCCCTGTAACCTGTTATAATTTGCAAATAAACCCCCGTTAAGAAAAATAAAATTAAAATTATCCGATAAAACATTCCGGGCGTTTATTCTGAAGCTTGTGGAAAAATTTTTAAAAGTTAAGGGAACGTATGCTGTAATATTTCGTTCTTCATTGTACTGTAGAGGATTAAAGAAATCATTTTTACCGTACCTTATGAATGATATTGTAGTAAAAATCTGTGAAGGCAAAAGTAAACTCAGGCTTGCCGTTCCCTTTATATTATTATAAAAGTTTGAACTAAAAACGAGATTGTCTGTTATTCTGAATGACAAATTTACACTGGGATAAAATTTCTTTAACCCCGGTTCATTTAAATAAATCAATCCAGAACCCGCCGTAAGAGATTGGGTAATTCCCCAAGAAAGAGATGATTCGGAAAATGCGTCATAATTGCCGGATTTAAGAGTACCTCCACTTAAAGAATATTCTACGGTTTTTTCGGGAATGAAATTAAACGGAACCTGTATCACTCTTTCTTCATTACGGATTTCCCCTGAGGGACCGAAATATTTTAATGTAATATAATTGGAACCGTACAATAATGGTACGTTAAACTCAAAATAACCATTATTATTTGCTTTAGTATGGTCAATAAATTCGTTGTTAATATAAAGCTCTACTTCCCAGTTCGGATATGTCTGGTCGAAAATTTTATATTTTCCGATTGTTCTCCTCGCAATCGGAGGTGAATTTGTTATCTGAAAACCCTGCGTATTATAAAGTAATCCCGAGTTTAAGTTCAGGTTTCCTAAAATTCCCTGCTTAAAAAATTTTTTATCATCAGCATATCTCCATCGCCAATTTATATTTTCATTGTTAAGAATATCATCCTTATTACCTGTCATAAAAGCATTAAAGTCTCCGCCGAGAATTTCCGAACCTAATGAAAGATTATAAGAATAAAAATCATTTTTTGGAGAAGTATGATTGTAAGATAACATCCAGTCCATCATACCTATACCTACTACTTTTCTTAATCGCGGGGAAATGAAATCAGCTTTGTAATCCACTCCCTGGCTTGGCTCTAAATTGCTTCGGAGTATATCTCTTTCTCTTTCGATTTCAGCAGGAAGTTTTATGCTCGATGTAAGAAAAACTTTCAACTGCTTAAAATCAAAATCTAATTTAATTCCGAATATTTTATTATATAAATCTGAACTGATATACATATCGGTTTCTGTTATATAAAAATCCCTTCTCGAAACAGGGATATTTTTATCCTTTATTACTGCAGAGTTTTCGGAAATATTAATATTATATTTATTATTCTCATCTACAAAAAAACCTCTTATGACAGAGTTATAGTCTGATATATTAAAATTAATCTTTAGAAATGAAAATAATTCTCCGAGTGGCAGGTAAAGAATTTTTTCGTTAGTATAGCCTGAAATATCTATAGAACCAATTCTTTCCGCTGTAATTTGTATTGGTGTTTCTTCGGCAGTAGGATTAGATTTTATAAGGTTCGTATCTAAATCGCCGTCTTCTGTTGCTTTGACCTGACAACAGGATAAAAAAAAATTGATATTAAAATAAACCTGAATACCATCAGTTTATATTTATTGTAATTTTTTTTGTGGCTGTATTTCCTTTTATTATATTTCCTCCGGTTTCTTCCCTGTCGGTGTTTAACTGAAGTTCAACATAATATTTTCCACTTACTAAATTTGGGGCTTCTATCTCAATTTTCTTATTCAGTTCATAATATATAGATATATCCTGTGTAATTTCTTTTATTTTAATTTCTTTTTCATTGTATATATTAACGCAGAGATTACCGATATATGCGGTGTTGCCTTCTCTTCTTAATTTTGTAGACAAAATGAATTTATTGTCTCTGTATATTCCTGAAAGACTGTCTATGTTTATTTTTGTATACACCTTACCTTTGCGGTAGTTAAGAGCTATTACAGTCCGGAATTCAACTCCTAATCCAATGGATATTTTTTCTTTACTCAATGTATCTTCATTAATTACAACTTTTGAAGTTATTATAGGTCTGCCCCAGTACTCTCCGTCTTTTATTTTTTTAGGCTTTGCCGCTATTCTGATTGTTTGTTCTCCCAACGGTTGAAGTATAAATTTTCTCGGATAGAAATTTATCCATTTCACAGCTGACGGGTCTTCATCGTTTACATTTTCGGGAAAGAAAATAAATGTGTTTCCTGATGAATCTGATTTCGGATATCCGAATTTCATTTCAATATTTACTTCCCAGGGAGAAGTATTTGAATTATTCCTGACTATAATATAACCGTTCTTATTATGGTCATCGAGATGCACCGTAACAGGTGCAACTGTTACCTGTGAGAAAGAAACGCTGGAGGTGACAAATAAAAAACACACTATAAGCCTGTATAAATACTTCATATGGTTTAGTTTGATACTATTGTTAATATTATTATTATTGGCGAAGAATACATTCCCGAAAATTGAACAGGCGGAGAATTAATAATTCCGCCAAGTTTTATATAGTACTCTTTTGTTCTATCATCGAATATTAATGTTGTTCCTGCATACGGGTCAAAAGGTATACCTGGCTGATTATCGTTCGGAACGTAACTCTGCGTAGCAGTATATTTAACCGGAATTATATTTGAACCACTTGTTATGCCGCCGGATAAATTAAACGTAACGGACACCGTCATTTTTGTTCCGTCACTTGTAATAATGAATTTACCTGCATACGGACTCATTTCTGTGATAGTTTTAGTTACCCCGGGAATGATTTGCTGAAAATCCAGGTCACGCATATAAGTAACTTGCAGATTTCCTGACTGGGAATAACAGAAAGAAGATATTAATAAAATTTGTATTATTATAGTTATCTTTTTCATAGTTAAAATGTAACTCAAATTAATAAATGTCTTTTGGATTTACAATCTCATTTGAAAACTTGAATTTACTTATAAAAAAAGTAATCAGTGCATTTTCCATTATGATAACAATACTATTTTAAAATAATTTAAAAAAGGGAGGATGTTACCCTCCCCTTATATATAATTTTAAAATGTTATGTTTAGTTACCGGTATAATTGAACACAACAACGACAGTTCCCACGTAATCACCTGCAACTTGTGTGAAAACAGGAACAACAGAGCCGCCGAGGTAAATTTCTAATGCACCATCTGATCCAATATTAGCATTGACTGGATTAGCAGGGTCAAAATCTATTATTGTTCCCCCTGTAACTTTATAACCTGCATCTGTCTGGGAAAAGGAAATAGGTAAAGTATTAGTACCGCTGTATAGTGATGTTGGCGCAGTAATAGTAATATTTACTTCTTTACCTGCTTCTCCGTTTATGGAGAATTTACCCCCTGAGTTTGAAACTTTATCAATTGCTTTAGTTATTCCCGGCAGAATGTCAATTCCGAAATCCAAATCCCTCGTAGTTGTAATGGAAATAGGAGATAAGACTGTTCCCTTAGCTGTGATACTCGCAGTTATAGGTGTCGGATTAACTCCATCGTGGCTATTTTGAGCATAATTATCATTGAATAGAAATAATATCATTATTACAAGTAATGAAAAGAATACCTTTTTCATTTTTATTCCCCTTTCGGATTAAATTAAAAAATTTATATTTCTTTTACTATTCATTATAATGTGCAAATTATGTGCCATCGAAATATATTTTTAAAAACGCAAAAAAATGAAATATTCTGAAATAAAACACAACGATAAATAGTAAATAGACTATGTTATTAAGTTAATATAATATTTTAAAATTTTGCTTTTAAACTATTCTTATAAACATTGAAGACAGCAAATAAGGGTTTTTGCGGTTTCTGAAATCGTTAAGGGGCAATTGCTCTACCAACTGAGCTACGGATGCGGCTCAATTTGCGAAAATAAATTTTATTTTCAATTCAGAAGAGAAGAATTTCTGAATTATTTAATTACTATCTCGGCGTGTGAAAATTTGTTGGTTATTTGTCAGTTATTTGCTTGACATTATTCAACTTATCACTCATTGATAAAAATACTAATCTCTATTATGGAAGTAAATATTTTTCCTATTGTATTGAAAAAATATCTTCAAATGTTGGCATAACTATTCTTTGAGATGAATATGTGATTAGTTTCTTTTCCATGATTGGGTAATTTTTTATGTATTAAATTTTAATTATTAAAATATTAACTTAAATATTATTTGATTAATTTTAACATTTATTTATATGGAGATAGGTGATAAAAATTTTAATGTAGATGGAGATGGTTTTTTATTAGATCCTAAAATTTGGAATGAAGAAGTCGCTACATTATTTGCTAAGTTCGACGGTATAGAAGAACTGACTGAAAAACACTGGGCAATTATTAAATTTATCCGCAAGAACTGGGAAGAAACAGGTATGGCTCCGATGATTCGCTCGATTTGTAAGACTACAGGTGTCAAACTGAAAGATATTTATGAATTATTCCCGCTTGGTCCGGCAAGAGGTGCGTGCCGTGTCGCAGGATTACCAAAACCGGACGGCTGCGTTTAATACAAATAAATTTCTATGACATTATTCAGAATAATTTCACTGTCCGCTTTTTTGATTTGCTGTGTAAGTTTAGCTTATCACTTAATCAGGTTATTCAAATTGGGTTTACCGAAAGATTATTCTCATAAAATCGGTGACCTAAAATCCGCTGTCTCTTATTCTTTTATCGGAGGAATGAACCCGCTAAAAAAAGAGTCGGCATATTTGCATTTTCCAACATATACGGCGGGAATATTGTATCATATTGGTACTTTTGTTTCTGCTGTTCTCTTCTTCTTTTTTCTTTTTGATATTAGTTTAACAAGTTCACTGCAATTGGTACCGGGATGTATATTAATTGCTTCAAGCATCAGCGGAATCGGAATTTTCCTTAAAAGAGTTTTTTTAAAAAAACTAAGGTTCCTTTCCAATCCTGATGACTATATCTCGAACCTACTGGTTACAATGTTTCAGGTGCTAACTTTTTTTATGCTTTTTACGGAAACAGTTTCACCGTTCTATTTTATATTAACCGGTTTATTATTCCTGTACCTACCGCTTGGTAAGCTAAAACACTCTATATACTTTTTTGCTGCCCGATATCATCTCGGTTACTTTTACGGATGGCGCGGAGTCTGGCCTGCAAAAAAATTATAATCAAAAAAAATGGAAAACTCTAAAGATAAAAAAAACAAAGCTCTAAAAATTCTCAGGGAACCGAAAGACAGCAAACTTGTAACGCATTTAAATAGCTGTGTGCACTGCGGATTGTGTGCTGAAAGTTGTATGTATTACCTTGTAACGAAAGACGAAAAGTTTATTCCTACGAAAAAAGTTGACCTGATTTCTTCGATTTACCAGCGATATTGCACATTCACAGGAAAATATATTCCCCTGCTTACAAAAGCTCGTGAGCTGGACGATAATATGACCGAAGAAATGGTTGACCAGCTTTTCGGTGCGTGTACACTGTGCGGACGCTGTACAAAACATTGTTCCATAGGTGTAGATATTGCTTATATAGTAAAAGTAGGAAGGGAAATGCTTTCGGAGATGGGTTATGTTCCTGCAACTCTACAATCAACAGTGAATGCCGCTCTTCAAACCGGTAATAATATGGCAATTCCGACCGAAGAGCTTACCGATACGCTTTCGTGGCTGGAAGAAGAATTGCAAGATGAAATGAACGACCCAGAAGCTTCGATACCTCTTAATGTTCCTAATACAAATATTCTGTATACATTAAATCCGCGTGAACCAAAATTTTTTCCGCTTTCCATTTCTGCGATGGCAAAAATATTTTATGCGGCGAAAGAAAGCTGGACACTATCTACCCAAATGTATGATGTTACAAATTACGCTTTCTTTTCAGCCAATACAGATGAGGCAATTGTGATTGCTCAAAGGCTATATGATGAAATGTTTAGCTTAAATGCGAAGCGATGCGTACTTGCAGAATGCGGACACGGCTCGAGGGCTTTCCGCTGGGAGGCTCCGAATTATTTACAGAAATCTTTTTCTTTCGATGTGCTCACTTCAGTAGAACTAATGGAGGAATACATTTCTAGCGGAAGAATAAAACTTGATAAAGGATTAAACAAAGAAGTTATGACGCTCCACGACCCCTGCAACTTAGTAAGAAATGGCGGAATAATCGAACAGCAGAGATACATTATAAAAAATGCGGTAAGTAATTTCGTAGAAATGACCCCTCACGGAGTAGATAATTTCTGCTGTGGAGGAGGCGGAGGTCAACTAGCTATGAGCGAATACAATGAACGCAGAATGAAAATCGCCGAAATTAAAGCGGAACAAATTCGCAAAACAGGTGCAAAAATCGTTGTTACACCCTGCCACAACTGCGTCGACCAGCTTATGCAAATCGATGCTAAGTTCAAGCTTGGCGTAAAAATTAAAACACTTGCGGAAGTTGTTGCCGATGCTATTATACTTGAAAAATAAAAAATATTTATTAATATAAAATCAACCAAAAATTGTTATGAATAATTTAATATACCTTGATAATTCCGCTACAACATTTCCTAAACCTGATAGTGTATATAAGTTTATGGATAGTTTTTACCGGGAGCATGGGGTTAACCCGGGAAGATCGGGATTCGATGCCGCTCTGGAAGCTGAAGAAATTGTTATGAACACTCGTAAACTATTAACTGAGTTTTTCAACGCCGGAGGAGATAGTAATAGATTGACTTTTAGCTATAATGCAAGTGACTCTCTCAATATGATTATTCAAGGATTGGCTTCGAAGGGTGATCATGTAATAACAACTATGCTTGAACATAATTCAGTATTGCGTCCTTTGTATCACCTGGAAATGGATAAAACCATTGATGTTACCCGCTTGAAGTTTGATGAAAAAGGATACATAAACCCTGATGATATTAAAAAAGCAATTCGTAAAAACACGAAGATGGTAGTCGTAAACCACTGCTCTAATGTTATAGGAACGGTTCAACCTATTGCCGAAATCGGAAAAATATGTAAAGAGGCAGGAGTATTACTAGTAGTTGATTCTACTCAAAGTGCAGGAGCAATTCCAATCGATATGCAGGCAATGGGAATAGATGTACTCGTTTTCACGGGACATAAATGCCTTATGGGTCCTACGGGTATCGGAGGTTCATACGTTATGGAAAATGTACCTGTCAGAGGAACACGCTTTGGCGGTACGGGTGTCCGTTCCGCTCAGAAGACACACCTTGAAGAATTTCCTTACAGGCTCGAATGCGGAACTCTAAATCTTCTCGGCGTAGCAGGATTGAATGCCGGTGTAAAATGGATTTTGAAAAACGGAATCGAATCATTGCATAATAAAGAGATGTTGCTCTGGGAGAAACTAAGGAAAGGTATTCAAAATATTGAGAATGTTATAATATATTGTGCAGACAACATTGAAAATCATAATCCTGTACTTTGTTTTAACATAAAGGGTTTTGATGCAGGTGATGTCGGCACAATGCTTGATGTTGACTACAACATTGCTTGTCGCACAGGTTTACATTGTGCACCTTTGGTACACGTAGGTATTGGTACAGATAAGATTCACGGTACTGTCCGTTTAAGTATTGGACCTTTTAATACCGAAGAACATATTGATAAAGCTGTTGAAGCTGTGAAAGAGATAGCGGCATTAAGAAAGTAAGATTTTAAGATAATTTCAAAATTTGTTAGAATATCTACAAATTTAATCTGTATCTAATTATTGATAAATCTGTCTGTTATTTTGTGGGCAAAATTGGATAATTTATGGGGTAACGTGGAAAACCCCTAAAACAACTTATTTATGCGGTTTTAGGGGCTACTGTAATCAACTTAATGCAAACCTTTTTATTTTGTAACGGGTTTTCCTGGATATCCAAGTATCGAGCGAGCTGTCCAGCAAGCATCCAGCATAGCATAAAATGACACATAAAAATTACTGCCATTATTAGTCAAATCCCAGAAAGGAATCATACCTATTACTGAGACTCCGGTTAATGGGTCATAAAACATACACGAGAAATATCCTTTTGTAGCACCGGTATGTCCGTATCCTAAATTCGTAAATAATGTACATCCAAGAGCATAGTTGGGTGAGCCGGGTGAGATTTCATTTTTCATCAAATTGACAGTCGTTGGACTTAAAACGTTTGTTCCCGTTATCATCGAACGGATGTATGTTTTGAGCATATTCATAGTTCCATACCCGTTTCCTTCCCCTATATTCATACTTTTGTTATAAACGGTAGTATTAGTTACAGAGCCATCCATATTATACGTTGTTCCCGGAACACTGGGTGTCGGTAGCTGATTATCCGTTGCGAGATGTGGAAATTTAACTCCAAGCGGAACAGGGGATGAACTACCTGTAATATAATCATAAATATAATCGGAATAGTGTTTAGATGTTCCGGCGTGAAATGAATATACACGAGCAATAATTTCACTAAGTATAGTATAACCTGTATTTGAGTAATGGTTATTATTACTCCCGGGAGGAAAATAAGAAAGACCGCTGTTAGTAAGTACACTTATCAGTTCATTTGCAGAGAATTGATGATTCGGGTCAAGTGAAAGCATATATTGAATATAATTTCCTTCAGGATAGCCGGGTACTGAATCATTAGAAACATCGTAAATACCTGCATTATGCTGGAGTATTTGTTTTATTGTGATATCGCTTTTAAAAGGGATATTCCATTCCGGAGTTGAAGGTACAAAAGTAAGATTGCTTCCGGGTATGGTATCGATTATCTTCTGGGAAATATCAAGCCATTCATCTTCCTGCATATTTAGAACCGATGCCGATGTAAAGTTTTTTGTGTTACTTGCAAAGCGGAAGTAAGTGTCTTTAGTGATAGGCGTAGCATTTAACGGAACAGCTGAAATGAAAAATTCTTCCGTCGGAGTTGTGATTAAAACGTTCAGAGATGGTATGGTTTTATTCAATGTAGTCTCCAAAGACTGACGTATACTATCAATTGCGTTATATATCTTGCTATTATTTCTTGAATTGGTAGTTTCTGTAGAGTTTTCACATGAAATAAAAATAGAAGAAACTAAAAACATTAATAATACGAAGGGGCAAAAATTTTTCATGTTATTAGATTTTGTTTTAATTAATTATAACTAATAACTTAAACAGTAAATAGTCAAATTTTAAGAATTATTGTGATGTATGTGAGTAATACTAATAAAGATGCTTTAATAATTTACATTACTTTTTTTTATATAAACAAAAAGTCCACAATTATCAAACAAAAAATTCTCATTATACGATATGTATAGATTTGCAGAATTCCAAAAGAAAAAAAAGAGTTCCGAAGATATACTTCCTTCGGAACTCTTTTGTTACAGAAAGAAAAATTTTATTTTACAAGAATCATTTTTTTTACTTCAGAGAAATTATTAGATGTTAATTTATAGTAATAAACTCCTGCCGCTATGTTATTTGCATTGAAATCAATCGAGTATTTACCTGCCGATTTTAGTTCGTTGACCAACGTAGATACTTCCCGACCGAGATTGTCATAAATTTTTATATTTACGAAACTGTTTTTAGGAATTGCATAATCAATTTTTGTCGAAGGATTAAACGGATTGGGATAATTATTACCAAGAAAAGCTTCGATTGGGATTTCGTTGTTAACAGTTCCGGTAAGAGTTGTCATAGCATTATTCAAAACCGACCATAATGAACTAGAATATGGAATACAATCCTGTTTGTAATACCACCAGAAATACCCACCAATATAATTTGGTGTCGTGATATTCATTCTATAGTACCTGTTTATGTAATTTGCTTTTTTTGAATTTATTGATGTACCGCATTCACCTATACCTATTTTTGAATTTGGAAATAAAACGTGCAGGCTGTCAAAAACTTCCTGCCAGTTCGGTTGTAAATTGTTGCAGTCATCTTCATAGTAAGAAATTAAGACATAATCCAAACCATTTCTCATTGTTGTGCTTAGCTTTTGATTAACCCATCGGAACATTTCGTTTTGAGAGTTTTCGTAGCAATTATAATTGTAATATAGAGTCAATTCTGTTTTTTTTCCTTTTGATTTTACTATTTTATATGCGGTATCTATTTTTGCAACAACATCAGAGATTGTTCCGAGCCATTCACCATTCACTTCGTTTCCCACTTCCCAAATATCTACCTTGTCCCCTAAGAGGTTTACATATTCGTTAGTTCTTGCAACATATTGAGTAAGATTATATTGATTCATATAATAGCTGTCCAGCAATTCTCCCATAATAAAGCTAACATTATGAATTTGGTTAATTGCGTTTACATAATCTGTTGCAGGTATAAATTCATCAAATACGATTCTTGTAGTAGGTTTTTTGCAAAGATTTGATAAAGAAGCGACTATATTATTCAAATTGTTGATACCATCTATAGTTACGCCCCATACTTTATTGGTATCTATCGAAGCGGAATATGAAAGTTGTGCACTAAAAATTGCTATGATTAAGAAAAAAATTATTTTTTTCATTATTAAAACCCCCGTTGTATTTTGTGTTTAAAAACTAATTTTTTACTTAGGAATACAATTGTTATGCCATGATATTTAATATAATTTATGTCGTTTTTTTGATAGATTAGGCGATTCGCATTTTTGAGAATTCAATTTATGTGGTAAAATTTCTCACATTTTTTTTATGCTTGTAAATAAAAGTATTACACTGATTATTATGCTGTAATGTATATATTTAATTAAAAAAAAATAAATCTCAATGTGATTACTATCTCATCATAGTGGGACAAGAAATCTAAAAAGAAATAATAATATAATTATTAGTTAGTTATTTGTATTTCTCATTTTTGGGAATAAAACAGATATGAATTATTTACAAATATATTTAAAACTTTAAAGAGTAGTATAGTGTTTAAAGTAACTATTAAATAGTAAAGGGGCAAAATGAAAAGAATTCTTGTAATAGATGATGATAAATCTATAAGAGAAAGTACCAGAGAATTATTGGAAATAGTAGGATATGAGGTCAAGATAGCAGAAGATGGTATAAAAGGAATCAAGCTTGCAACTGAATATTTACCTGATGTTATTATTTGTGATATAGCAATGCCTATGTTAGATGGATATTCGGTATACAATGAACTGAGTAAGAATAAAAAAACATCAGCAATTCCCTTTATTTTCTTAACTGCAAAAGCAGAGATAACGGACTTAAAATATGGAATGCAAATAGGTGCGGATGATTACATATGTAAACCGTTCAGTTCTAATGATTTAATAAATTCAATAGAGATTAGATTAAAAAAAAAAGACAGGATTATAGAGTCTTACGCAAGCAGTAACGTAAAAGAAAAAAACAATAAAGACGAGAAAGAGAAAAATTTAGATAAAGAATCCCAGATATTACTTATGGTCGGCAACCATCCACAAAATTTGAAGATTAGTTGTATTATTTATATAGAGTCATTAGAAAAATACAGCAAGGTCTTTACTTTAGATGGGAAAAAAATAGTAGTCAGAAAATTGATGAAAGATTGGGAAGAAATTCTTCCTGAGAATTTATTCATACGTATTCACAGGAGTACAATAATTAATTTGGATTATGTTAAAAAATTTGAAAAGTGGTTTAATTATTCATATAGAGTATTTCTGGACAAAGTAGAGGAACCTTTTATAGTAAGCAGAAGAAACAGCGAGAAAATCAGAAAGCAATGTTAATAATATTTAAGTAACCTTTATTAACGGAATTGTTATGGTGAATTCCGTTCCTTCGCCTACTTTGCTTTGAATATTTATTTTTCCATTATGAAGTTCTACAAATCTTTTAACTATTGCCAAGCCCAGACCTGAACCTGGAATATTGCCAGTATTACTTGCTCTATAAAAAGGCTCGAACAAACTACTTAATTCCTTTTCAGGAATCCCTATTCCTTCATCTTTT
>JBAZEQ010000012.1:0-6640 GCA_041653855.1 Ignavibacteria bacterium
CTATTTTGTTTATATCTTAAGGAGTCTGAAAAACGGGAAATATTACATTGGACAGACACAAGATTTAGAAAGCAGAATAAAAGTACATAACAGTGCAAAAGCTCGATGGACAAAAAGATATCAACCTTGGGAATTAATTCATAGTGAGATTTATACGAGGAGATGTGATGCGATGAAAAGAGAAAAGTTCTTAAAGAATATAGGTGGAATAAGAGAAAGGTTAAATGAAATAGTAAGTGGGAAATTGTAAAGGAAAGGTCATCCCGTTCACGGGATTGGTCGCGAGTTCGAGTCTCGTCTCCCGCTCTTGTTTATAAGAAAAAATATTTATTGCGAGCGTCTTCTGCTCTGAGTAAGAAGGTAGTTTTTTTGCTGATGTAGCTCAGTTGGTAGAGCACTTCCTTGGTAAGGAAGAGGTCACCGGTTCAATCCCGGTCATCAGCTCAGGATGTTTAAAATAATCTTATTGATATTGGAAAACAAAATTCTCGTTGTCTGTAAAGATTTTTATTCCGGTATTTTGTTTATTTTTTAAATGAACTTAAACAAGTTCTTTTTTTTTATTTTTACGGGTGTAGCTCAATTGGTAGAGTAGCGGTCTCCAAAACCGTCGGTTGGGGGTTCGATTCCTCCCACCCGTGCTGTTTTTTAAATGATAATTATTTATGAAAGAAAAAATTATAAATTTTTTCCTTGATATATATAAGGAAATGAAGAAGGTAACTTGGCCTAAGAAAAAAGAGTTGAAAGATTCAACAATAATTGTTGTTGTTACTATGATAATTTTTGCTGCATTTGTTTACGTTGTTGATAAGGGAATCAGTGAGTTTTTAAAAGTAATATTTTAGTCTATTATGACATCGAAAGATAAAAATATTGAAAATGAATTAGAATCTGCGGATTTGGAAGCCGGTGATGATAGTGAACAATCCGGTGTTTTCAAATGGTATGCGGTTAGAATTATTTCCGGACACGAGAATAAAGTAAAAGCATTTCTCGATAGTAAGATAAAGCAGGAAGGGCTTGAAGACAAGGTAAAGAACGTTTTGATTCCTCTTGAAAAAGTATTTGAAGTTAAAGGTGGAAAGAAAAAGGTGAAATATAAAAATTTCCTTCCCGGTTATATATTAGTGGAAGCTGACCTTGATGATAAAATTCGCAGTTTTATTTCACAGGCTCCTTCGATTTTAAATATGGTAGGTGCTAAAAGCATATCGGGCAAAAGACTTGAACCGATTCCGCTTAGAGGTACTGAAGTGAAAAGGATTAAGGCGATATTAAACGAAGAAAATCAAAGCGAAAAAATTGACTTCAAACTGTTCGTTGGAGACCCCGTAAAAGTAACAAGTGGTCCTTTCAACAATTTTAATGGTAATGTTCTGGAAATTAATACGGAAAAAATGAAGGTTAAAGTGATGGTTAGTATTTTCGGAAGAAAAACCCCAATTGAACTTGAATTTACACAAATAGAAAAAGAAAAATAAATTAATTTATGGCAAAAAAAATCGTAGGTTTCATCAAACTACAGATTCCGGGAGGGCAAGCCACTATGGCGCCGCCTGTTGGACCGGCTCTTGGACAAAGAGGTGTCAATGGAATGGAATTCTGTAAACAATTTAATGCAAGAACTCAGGATAAAAAAGGATTGATAGTCCCGGTTGTTATAACCGTTTATTCCGATAAATCTTTTAGTTTTATTACTAAAACTCCTCCTGCAGCAGTGCTATTACTAAAAGCCGCTGGTCTCGAAAAAGGCTCAGGTATTCCTAATAAAACTAAAGTAGGTAAAGTTACCAAAAAACAGGTTAAGGAAATAGCAGAATCGAAAATGGTAGATTTGAATGCTAGGGATATTGAGCATGCAATGAGTATGGTTGCAGGAACTGCAAGAAGTATGGGTATCACTGTCGAATAAACATTTTAAACATTCAATTTTTTTTTATTTATGAAATTGACCAAAAAGCAAAAAGATATTAAGAAAAACGTAGAACTTAATAAAGATTATAAAATAGCTGAAGCAGTTGCTTTAGTTAAAAAATTCGCAAAAGCAAAATTTGATGAATCGGTTGATTTAGCGGTTAACCTTGGTGTTGACCCTAAACACGCAGACCAGGTTGTAAGAGGTACGGTTTCTCTTCCGCATGGAACGGGAAAAACGGTAAAAGTACTTGTTATTGCAAAACCCGAAAAACAGCAGGAAGCTATTGATGCAGGTGCTGACCACGTTGGATTCGAAGATTATTTAAAGAAGATTCAGGAAGGATGGACAGATATTGATGTCATTATCGCTGCTCCCGATACAATGAGTGAACTTGGAAAGCTTGGTAAAGTTTTAGGACCAAGAGGTCTAATGCCGAATCCTAAAAGCGGTACTGTTACTCCAAACCTCGGGCAGGCTGTTAAAGAAATTAAAGCCGGTAAAATCGATTTTAGAGTAGATAAAAATGGTACAGTACACTCTGCAATCGGTAAAGCATCCTTTGCAGAACAGCAACTTGTGGATAATATATCTACATTTATCAATATGATTATTAAGTTGAAACCTGCTGCGGCGAAAGGTACTTATATTATAAGTCTAACGGTATCCAGTACTATGGGTCCCGGAATAAAAATTGACAGAACTTTAGCAGATTTAAAATCTGCTACATAAAAAAGAATTTACGCACTCAACATTATTTATTATAGATTGGTATTGTGAAGACTAATTTATAAAGCTTCTAATGTTAAATTAATATAAAGGTAAAAATGGATAAAGCTAAAAAGCAAGAGATTGTTGATGAGATAAAAGAATTGATGGACAGCTCTTCGGCTTTATATTTAACCGATTTTACGGGAATGACCGTTGAAGAAGTAGATGGCTTAAGGTCGGAATTCTTCAAATCGAATATTAGATATAAAGTTGTAAAAAACACTTTGGCTCTCAGGGCATTAAAGGATTCCGAAAAATTTTCACAGTTTATTGATAAATTGAAGGATATCCTTGTAGGTCCTACTGGAATAGTCTTTTCTGTGGAAGACCCGGTTGCCCCGGCTAAGATTTTAAAAAAATCTTTTTCAAAAATCGAAAAACCGAAGTTTAAAGTTGCTGTTGTTGAGAATCAGTTCTACGGCTCGGATAAACTTAACGAGTTGGCATCCTTACTCTCTAAAGAAGAGTTGATATCCGGTATACTTTCAAGCCTCGATTCCCCGGTTTCGGGAATTGTTGGTACATTGAATGCGGTTATCAGAGATTTATCAAGTGTTATTGAAGAGGTTGCAAAGAAAAAAGCAGCCTGATTTTTTAAATTTTAAAATTAAAACAAAAGGATTAATAAAATGTCAGTAGTAGAAGAATTATTAGATAAAATATCTAGTCTAACTTTACTTGAAGCGTCTGAGTTAAAAAAAGCTCTCGAAGAAAAATTTGGTGTTACCGCAGCTGCTCCCATTATGATGGCAGGTGCCGCAGCCGCTCCGGCAGCCGCAGCAGAAGAAGAAAAAACCGAATTCACAGTAGTTCTTGCTGATATCGGACCGGAAAAAATAAAAGTTATTAAAGTTGTGAAAACTGCAACCGGACTCGGATTAACCGAAGCCAAAGCTCTTGTTGAAAGTGCTCCAAAACCAGTTAAAGAAAATATCCCAAAAGCTGAAGCTGATAAATTGAAAGCTGAATTAGAAGCAGCAGGTGCAAAGGTTGAAATTAAATAACTGTTTTCACTGTTAAATTATTTGGATTAAAGGTTTAAGATTTGTTAATAACACATTTTGATTTTCACCTCTTGAGCCTTTAACCTTTAATTTTTTAAAGATGTTTTTTTAAAACCCTTCTTAAATTACAAACATAAATTTATTTAAATGGATTTAAAAGGAGAAATTTTAGGTCTGAAGGCAATCCACGGAAAAAACAACAGATTGACTTTTTCTAAATCTGATGTCCACAGAGAACCGCCTGACCTACTTAATGTTCAATTGCAGTCTTATAAAGATTTTTTGCAGGAAGATGTTCCGATTAGCAAAAGAAAATCTATGGGATTGCAAAAAGTTTTTGAAGATAATTTCCCGATAACAGACTCAAGGGAAACCGCAGTTCTGGAGTTTATCGAGTACTATATCGAAAAACCTCCATACTCTATTATAGAGTGCCAGGAGCAGGGTTTATCTTATTCTGTTCCGGTTAAAGTCAAATTGAGATTATCTACAAAACCGAATGCCGCGGCAAAAGAGTATAATTATAGTATTGAACAGGATGTTTATTTAGGGCATTTGCCTTATATGACAACACGCGGAAGCTTTATTATCAATGGAGCCGAAAGAGTTATCGTCAGCCAGCTTCATCGTTCACCCGGTGTTGTTTTTAACGAATCTATTCACGCAAACGGAACTGAACTTTATTCCGCCAGGGTAATTCCTTACAAGGGCTCGTGGGTTGAATTCACGACTGATATTAATGATTTATTATACGCTTATGTCGATAGGAAAAAGAAATTTTACTTTTCTACTTTACTCAGAGCTTTGAATTATTCCGATAAGGTAAAAATGCTTGAACTCTTTGACCTTGTTGAAGAAGTTGATATTAGCAATAAAAGTTATCTCGATTATGTTGATAGAATTGTTGCCGAGAATATCGTTGATAAAGAAACAGGAGATGATCTTGGAATTGTCGAGGGAACCCAGCTAACTGATGAGCTTTTAGTTTCGATTCTTAATTCAAGAATTAAAACAATAGTTCTTCTTAAAAAAGTTACGACTGATGGTGAAAGAATAATTTTTAATACTATTATTAACGATGAAGAAGATACGGACTTATTATTGGAAAAACCCTTGGTCGAATTAACAGCTAAGGAAAAGAAAAATAATATGGCGTTCGCCGATAGCGAAGGTGAAAGTGCAAGAAGTTATATTGAAAAACTATTCTTCAATCCCAAAAAATACGATCTTGGTAAAGTCGGCAGATATAAAATCAACAGGAAACTTGATCTGAAAATCGATGAACATAAAACAATTCTTACACTTGAAGATATTCAGGCTATTATTAATTATATTAAAGACCTTGTTGACGGAAAAAAAGATGTTGATGATATTGACCATCTTGGAAATAGAAGAGTAAGAACGGTAAATGAACAGCTATCACAACAATTTGCACTTGGACTTTCGAGAATGACTAGAACCATTAGGGAAAAAATGAGTATTCATGATGAAGAAAATTTAACACCTTCCAGACTTGTCAGTTCGAGACCTATTACCAGTGCACTCGCATCTTTCTTCGGTACAAGCCAGTTGTCACAGTTTATGGATCAAACGAATCCATTGGCTGAAATGACACATAAAAGAAGAATCAGTGCTTTAGGTCCCGGCGGTCTTTCCAGAGAAAGAGCTGGATTCGAAGTTCGTGACGTTCACTATACACACTACGGCAGATTATGCCCCATTGAAACTCCTGAAGGTCCGAATATCGGTCTTATTTCATCACTCTGTATTCACTCGAGAGTGAATGATTTGGGTTTCATTGAAACACCTTATAGAAAGGTAAAAAATGGCAAAGTTTCAGATGAAATTGATTTTTTATCCGCAGACAAAGAAGATGCTTTTATTATTGCTCAGGCAAATGAACTAATTGATGAAAAAGGTAATTTCTTAAATGCAAAAGTAAAAGCCAGATTTAAAGGTGATTTTCCGATTGTTACAAGTGAAGAAGTAGATTATATGGATGTTGCTACTAACCAGATTGTTAGTGCAGCAGCATCGCTTATTCCATTCCTCGAACATGATGATGCTAATAGAGCACTTATGGGTAGTAATATGCAGAGACAGGCAGTTCCTTTATTAAGACCCCAAGCACCTCTCGTCGGAACAGGTTTTGAAGAAATTGTTGCTCGTGATTCAAGAACAATGATTGCGGCTGAAGCTGATGGATTGGTCGAATGCGTTTCCGCAGATAAAATTATTGTAAAATACAATATTAAAGAAGATTCTGAAGAAAGTTTATTGAGTTTTGATGATAAACGTACCGTTGAATATAAATTAGTAAAATTCTTGAGAACTAACCAGGATACATCTATTAACCAAAGACCTATCGTGAGAGAAGGTCAGAAGATTAAAAAAGGTGATATACTCGCAGATGGTTCTTCCACTCAAAATGGTGAACTTGCACTCGGAAGAAATATCCTTGTAGCATTTATGCCGTGGAGAGGGTTCAATTATGAAGATGCTATAGTTATAAGTGAAAAGGTCGTTGCAAAAGATATCTTCACATCGGTTCATATCGAGGAGTTTAGTCTTGAAGTAAGAGATACTAAACGGGGTGAAGAAGAGCTGACAAAGGAAATTCCAAATGTCAGCGAAGAAGCTACGAAAGATTTAGATGAAAATGGTATCGTAAGAATCGGTGCCGAAGTAAAAGAAGGTGATATATTAATAGGAAAGGTTACTCCAAAAGGAGAAACAGAACCGACTCCCGAAGAAAAATTATTAAGAGCAATTTTCGGAGATAAAGCTGGTGATGTTAAAGACGCATCTTTAAAAGCTCCTCCGGGATTAAAAGGTATCATTGTAAATAAAAAATTGTTCTCTAGAAAAACCCGCGATACCGAAAGTAAAAAAGAAGAAAAACGTAGAATTGATAAGTTAGAAGCAGAAAGAAAAAAAGAAATTAAAG
>JBAZEQ010000012.1:6650-9839 GCA_041653855.1 Ignavibacteria bacterium
CTCGGAATACTCCTTGAAGGTAAAGAATCAATCGGAGTAAGAGATAATAAAGGTAATCTAATTGTTAGAAGCGGTGTGTCGTTTAAACGCGAAACATTCCAGAATCTAATTGAAAATAGTGGCTATGATTTTAAAGATTTTAGTTATGAAATCGAATGGTCAAATAATAAAAAGGCAAACGCTTTAATTCTTGATATATATAAAAACTATTCTTATAAATATAACGAAATTGAAGAAAAATATAAGAGGTTAAAAGTTAAAGTTACTTTAGGCGATGAACTCCCGACCGGAGTAGTAAAACTTGCAAAGGTATATGTTGCTAAGAAAAGAAAATTATCCGTTGGAGATAAAATGGCAGGAAGACACGGGAATAAAGGTGTTGTTGCAAAAATAGTTTCCCCGGAAGATATGCCGTTTATGCCTGATGGAACTCCTGTGGATATTGTCTTAAATCCATTGGGTGTTCCTTCGAGAATGAACATCGGACAGCTTTATGAAACAGCTCTTGGATGGGTAGGTAAAATACTCGGTGTTAAATTCGCAACGCCGATTTTCGATGGTGCTACTGTTGATGAAATCCAGACATCACTCGAAAAAGTAGGTTTACCGACTAATTCACGTACCGATTTATATGACGGACGTTCAGGAAATAAATTTGACCAGCAGGTTACAGTCGGATATATTTATATGCTAAAACTTTCTCACCTTGTTGATGATAAAATCCACGCAAGGTCAATCGGACCTTACTCGTTGATTACTCAACAACCGCTTGGAGGAAAAGCTCAATTCGGCGGTCAAAGATTCGGAGAAATGGAATGCTGGGCACTGCAAGGTTATGGTGCAAGTCACGTGTTACAGGAAATGCTTACGGTTAAGAGTGATGATGTACAGGGCAGAAGCAAGGTTTATGAATCAATTATCAAAGGTGATAATTTACCTGAACCGAGCGTACCTGAAGCCTTTAATGTTATATTAAAAGAATTACAGGGACTATGTCTCGACATAAATATGGAATAAAAATTTATGTCAAAAAAACAATTTAAATTAACCTTTAACTTTAAAAATATATTATGCCAGTTAAAGTAGAACAAAAAAGAAAACGAGTAACAAAGATAACGATTAATTTAGCATCTACGGATTCGATTATTGCTAATTCATTTGGTGAGGTGACTAAACCTGAAACAATAAACTATCGTACTTTTAAACCGGATAAAGACGGTTTATTCTGTGAGAAAATCTTCGGTCCTGTTAAAGACTGGGAATGCCATTGCGGAAAATATAAAGGTATTAGGTACAAAGGTATTGTTTGCGATAGGTGCGGTGTCGAGATAAATATGAAAAATGTGAGAAGGGACAGGATGGGGCATATAGCTCTTAGCGTTCCTGTCGTTCACATCTGGTACTTTAGATCTTTACCTTCAAAAGTCGGGTATGTTCTTGGACTGTCTTCTAAAGATTTAGAGAAAATAATTTATTATGAATCGTATGTAGTTGTTAATCCGGGTAAAACAAAATTTACAAGATTGCAGTTGATTACGGAAGAAGAATATCTCGAGGCATATAATGCATTGAGTGATGAAGAAAAAAATATGACTGATGATGACCCGAAAAAATTCTTAGTTGATCAGGGTGGTAAAGCTATTAAAGAACTTTTGAAAAGAGTCAATATTCCCGAAGAGGTTGCAAGGCTAAGAGCTGAATTATTGGACGACCCGTCTGCAGTGAAAAAAACTGAAAATATTAAGAGATTAAGAGTTCTTGAATCGTTTAAACTTAAAGAAGGTGGTAAACCGAATAAACCCGAATGGATGGTTCTTGATGTGGTTCCTGTTATTCCTCCGGAATTAAGACCTCTCGTTCCTTTGGAGGGAGGAAGGTTTGCAACAAGTGATTTAAATGATTTATACAGAAGAGTTATTATAAGAAACAACAGATTAAAAAGATTAATGGACATTAAAGCTCCTGAAGTCATTCTCAGAAATGAAAAGAGAATGTTACAGGAAGCTGTTGATGCCTTACTCGATAATTCCAGAAGAGTTACTGCTGTAAAATCGGAAAACCGTGCATTGAAATCTCTTTCGGATATCTTGAAAGGGAAGCAAGGAAGATTCAGACAAAACCTGCTTGGTAAAAGAGTAGATTATTCTGGCAGGTCTGTTATAGTTGTTGGTCCTGATTTAAAACTTCATCAGTGTGGTATTCCTAAAGATATGGCTCTTGAACTATTCAAACCTTTTGTTATCCGTAGGTTGATAGACAGAGATTACGTGAAAACCGTAAAAAGTGCTAAGAAGCTTATCGATAAACGTACTCCTGAAGTATGGGATATTCTGGAATCTGTAATCGATGGACATCCGGTGTTACTTAATCGTGCACCTACATTGCACAGGCTAAGTATACAAGCATTTCAACCGGTATTAATTGAAGGAAAAGCAATTACACTTCATCCGTTTGTATGTATAGCATTCAACGCTGACTTCGACGGTGACCAGATGGCGGTACATGTACCTCTTTCTGCAGATGCACAGCTTGAAGCATCGGTATTAATGCTTTCGTCTCATAACATTTTATCTCCGCAAAATGGTAATCCTATTATAGTTCCTAATCAGGAATTGATTCTCGGATGTTACTACCTAACAAAAGAATTAAAGGGAGATCTCGGTGAAGGAAAAATATTCTCTTCACCCGAAGAAGTGTTGATAGCACATACGAATAAAAGAGTCGGTATGCATGCAAGGATAAAAGTGAGAATGAGAGGTGAAATTTTTACTACTACAACAGGTAGAATAATATTTAACCAGATAATGCCTGAAGAACTCGGGTATATCAACGAACTTCTAAATAAGAAAAAAATTATTAGTATAATCGGAAGTATATATAAAAAAGTCGGTAATCAGAAAACAGCTCACTTCCTCGATAGGTTAAAAGAAATTGGTTATAAGTATGCAACCGAAGGTGGACTTTCAGTAAATATTGATGATATTGAAGTCCCGGCTACTAAGAAAAGAATTATTGAAGATGCTTATAAACGCGTTGAAGTTATAGAAAGGTCAAAATCAAGAGGTATTATTTCGGAAAACGAAAGATATAATAAGGTTATAGATATTTGGACTCACGTTCGTGATGCAGTGAAAAACGATTTAATGGAAAACCTAAAGAATTCCAAAGAAGGTTTTAACTCATTGCATA
>JBAZEQ010000012.1:9849-20348 GCA_041653855.1 Ignavibacteria bacterium
GATTGATTCGGGTGCAAGAGGCTCTGCAGAGCAGGTCTCACAGCTCGCCGGTATGAGAGGTCTTATGCAAAAACCTCAAAAATCATTAACCGGTCAAGCCGGTGAAATTATCGAGAACCCAATTATTGCAAACTTTAAAGAAGGTCTCTCGATTCTCGAATACTTTATATCTACACACGGTGCCCGTAAGGGTCTTGCCGATACAGCATTAAAAACAGCTGATGCAGGTTACCTTACAAGAAGACTTGTTGATGTCGCTAATGATGTTATTATTTCTGAAACGGATTGCGGAACAATACGCGGTGTATTAACCGAAGCCTTGAAAGAAGGTGAAGATATTAAAGAATCTCTTTCCGAACGTATTCTCGGGCGTGTTACGGTTCACAATATTATCGACCCGCTTACTAAAAAGATAATAGTAAAAACAGGAGAAGAAATTAATGAAGAAAAAGCTCAGTTAATAACGGATAGCCCGATTACTTCAGTTGAAATTCGTTCGGTGTTAACCTGCGAAAGTAAACGTGGTGTTTGTGCAAAATGCTATGGTAGAAATCTTGCAACGGGTAAACTCGTTGAAGTAGGTGAAGCCGTAGGTATTATCGCCGCTCAGTCAATCGGTGAACCGGGAACTCAGCTAACGCTTCGTACATTCCACATCGGTGGTACTGCAAGTAAAATTATTACGCAATCACAAATTCCGACTAAGTTCGACGGTAAAGTGAAATTTGAAAATATAAGATTGATTGAATATAAAGGTGCTGTTGGCAGTTCTTCAAAGTCACTCAGTAGAAACGGAATTATTAATATCGTTGACGATCGCGGTGTCCAGATAGCAAAATATCTCGTACCTTACGGTTCAGATTTGAAAGTTAAAAATAATGAAAAGGTAAAAAGAAATGATATTTTATACGAATGGGACCCCTATAACTCTGTAATTATTGCCGAACATGATGGCGTTATTAATTATTCCGAAATGGAAGAAGGTAAGCAGTATGAACTTATAAAAGACGAACAGACAGGGCATTTCCAGAAAACAGTTATTGAAAGTAAAGATAAAACGAAGAGTCCGTCTATACAGATTCTTAGCCCGAAGGGTAGTAATAAACTCCTTAGCTCTTACCTGATTCCTTCAAAAGCAAACTTACTTGTTGACGATGGAACGGAAGTAAAAGCCGGTACTACAATGGTAAAGATTCCTCGTGAATCCGGTAAAACCCGCGATATCACGGGAGGTCTGCCGCGTGTTACTGAACTTTTCGAAGCTCGCTCTCCAAACGACCCGGCTAGAATTGCTGAAATCGACGGTAAAGTGAAAATCGGTGACCTTAAAAGAGGTAGCAGGGAAGTTTCATTAACAAGTCTCGACGGCTCTAAAGTTGTAGATTATAAAATTCCTATCGGTAAACATATTCTTGTACGTGATGCTGATATCGTAAAGGCAGGTGAACCGCTAACTGGTGGTGCATTTGACCCCGTAGATATTTTGAAAATCAAAGGTGTTTCCGAAGTTCAGGAATACCTCGTAAACGAAATTCAGGAAGTCTACAGAATACAGGGTGTGAAAATTAACGATAAACATATTGAAGTAATTGTTAGACAGATGCTTCAAAAAGTTAAAGTTACAAGCTCAGGTGATACTAACTTCCTCGAAGGTGATGTGGTTCACAAAAACTTCTTTGCAGATGGAAATGAAAAATTAAGAGGTATGGTTGTCGTTACTGATAAAGGCGGTAGTGATGCAGTTGTTAAAGGTGAAATATTACCTAAGAAAACTGTTAAGGAAATTAATACGACTATGAAGAAGAAAGGGAAAGACCTGATTAAATCACGCGAAGCCGTTCCGGCAACAGCAGATGCGGTTATGCTTGGTATTACTCAAACTTCTCTTACGACAGATAGTTTCTTATCTGCGGCATCGTTCCAGGAAACTACAAAAGTGCTTACAGATGCGGCTATCAAAGGAAAAGTCGATACTCTTAACGGATTGAAAGAAAACGTTATTATCGGTCAATTGATTCCTGCAGGAACAGGTCTGAAAAAGTATCGTGAAATTCTTGTATCACACAAAGATAAACATTTAATGGACGAAGAAGCTGTAGCGGTAACAGAAACGGTTGAAGAAGAAGCTGCACCTGTTAAAGAAAAAAAAGTAAGAAAAACACGAACTAAAAAAGAAACAGAATAATAATATATAATTTATTCGTTAAGTAGTATCTTTATCAGGGGATTCTCTAAACGAATTTAAAAAATTAAGATTTAAACTCGTTCCCATGCTCTAGCGTGGGAACGTTTTTTTTTTGATATTATTATTTGATATATGTTATTTGCTATTTGATTAAAACCGCCCTCTTTGTGTCAATCTTATTCCCATCTACAAAAAGTGAATAAAAATAAATCCCACTTGAATATTCTCTACCATCCCAACTTACCTCATATATCCCAGGCGACTGCATTTCATTTATAATTGTCTCAACCTCTTTCCCAAGTAAATTATAAATAATAAGTTTCACGTCTGACGTTTCACGTTTGATACTCTTAGCTATTTGATATCTGATATTTGTAATTGGATTGAACGGGTTAGGATAATTTTGTGACAGAGAATATTCGGTCGGAATTTCCGGACTATGTACTCCGATTATATCATTATATGAGCGATACCAAATAGACTTGTCATAAGAGCTCACAAAAATACAATTATTTGCAATTAATAATGAAGATATTGATGGTGTGGTGTTGAATCCTTCATTTTTTTGTATCCATGTTGAACCGTAATTTGTTGAAAGTAAAACACCTATTTCGCCAGTTCCTGCGAAAATATTTTCACCATAGACAACCAAAGAATTCACTGTAATATTCTGCATATTAGTTTGTGTCCATGAATTGCCGTCGTTAGTAGTAAGAAACACTCCATTACTATAAGTACCTGCAAATATGAAGTCTCCGATAACGGCTAAAGAAGAAACATTCTGATTATTTAAAGCAGTCTGTGCCCAGTTATCACCATTATTGGTTGAGAGAAAGACACCATAATAATAAGTTCCAGCAAAAATATTACTCCCATTGATTGCCAGTGAATAAACATTTTGATTGTTTAAAGCAGTCTGAGTCCAATTATCACCATTATTTGTGGAGCGGAAAACACCTGAGGCTGAGGTTCCTGTATATATATTACTTCCACTGGTTGTAATGGAGTATACATATCGATTATTCAGAGAAATATGATTCCATGAGTACCCGTAATTTGTGGAGTAAAAAAGACTATTGTATGTCCCGGCGAAAATTTTATTTCCACTAGAAGCCATTGAAAAAACAACTATATTTTTTAAATTTGTCTGTGCCCATGATATGCCATTATTAGTAGATTGTAAGACTCCTGAAGAATGGGTCCCTGCGAAAATATTACTTCCGCTGGACGTAAGTGAATATATTGACACACCCATATTTTCACCACATTGCACCCACTGCCCCTCACAATTTTCAATGTTCAATGTACAATGTATAATTAGGAAGGTTAAAACAAAAATAAATAGTTTGTTTTTCATTTGATTGTAAATTTAATTTGACATAAAACTTACAAATATTTTCATTTTAAAAAAGGAAAATATATTTTTTCAAATATTACAAAACTATCAATTATAGAAAAGGAATAAAATAATACCCTAATTTCAATGTTAAATTTTATATATTTGATGTTAAATGGATTGAAAGAAAATTTATTTCAATTTATCTGTGCAAATCCATCTCTTTCTGTGTAAATCTGTGTGCGAGATTTTTAAAGTAAAATAGCAACTGATTCTCGAGGTTTCCGTCCCAAAAAAATAATGAAAAAACCGAAAAAAACCATTTGACATTAATCTTAAATTCATTATTTTTGTATAAGTGGGAGAAAGTGGGGGAAAGTGGCAGAATCTCCCAAAATTTGTTCGAAAATAAACTAAATTTTAACAAATGTTCCAAGGGCATTCAATATGTAGTCTCGACGCAAAATCACGACTCGTGTTACCCCTGAAGTTTCGCAAATATATAAAAACTGAAGCGAACAATAAACTCATTTTAACAAGGGGTATGGATGAATGCATTCTTGTGTATCCGCAGGATGAATGGGATAAAATAAAATCTGTCCTGTTGAACTATAATGTCTTTAATGCAGAGCAACGATATTTTATGAGAGAGTTTCTCTTCTTTGTGAATGAATGCGATATTGATTCACAAAATAGAATACTCCTTCCATCTCAGCTTACTGAATTTGCTCACGTTAAAAAAGAAGTTTTAGTTCTTGGAATGCTTGATAAAATTGAAATCTGGGACCCGGAAACGAAAAAGCATTATGATGAAAAGCGTTACGGAACTTACGAAGACATCGCCCAGAAGGTTTCTGAAACAATTCTTAACAAGAAATTTGATATTCAAATTTAAAATTTTTGAATACCGATTTTCATATCCCCGTTCTTTTAAATAAAGCGGTTGAACTTTTAATAAATCCCGAAATAAAAGAACATACTTTAATTGATGGTACCACAGGCGGCGGCGGTTATTCGAAAAAGATTTGCGAAACTTGCAATTCGTTAAAATTATTAATCTGCTTCGATAAAGATTTAAATGCACTCGGGCATAGTAAAAAAAATCTTTCGGCAGTTTCGGAAAAGATAAAATTTGTAAACGATAATTTCGCAAATATAAAAAAAGTATCCGGAGATTTGGAAATTGAAAAAATTTCAGGTTTAATACTCGACCTCGGACTTTCGAATTACCAGCTGACAGATGAAGACGGTTTCAGCTATTTAAGAAACACCCCGCTCGATATGAGGGCAGATAAAAGAAAAAATCTGACGGCAGCTGAAGTCTTAAATTCCTATGATAAAACTGAATTAATCGGGGTCTTTAGGGAATATGGTGAAATTGGAAATGAAGAAAGACTTGCAAATGCAGTGATTAATAATAGAAAAAGAAAAAGAATGAATATGACATACGATTTAAACGAAGTCGTTGAAACAGAATATAATATAAAGTCAATCGCACTTAACAAGTTTCTATCGAAGATATATCAGGCGATAAGAATTGAAGTAAACGGTGAACTGAACGATTTGAAAAAAGTGCTAGAAGATTCATTTGAACTGATGGATAATAAAGCAAGGCTTGTTGTTGTTTCTTATCACTCGCTGGAAGATAGAATTGTAAAGAATTTTATAAAAGATAAGGCATTTACTCCTTCGGTTTCCAAATACGGCAGGGAGGAGCAAATCCGAACAAAAAAACTTAAAATATTAACAAAAAAAGCGGTTCTACCTGAAAGGTTTGAAGTAAATTCAAATCCGAAGTCAAGAAGTGCTAAACTCAGAGCGGCAGAGGTAAATGAATAATTCATTAACACAGGATAAAAAAATGAAAAAGAGAATTTCGATTTTCCAATTACTTATTTTCTTATTCATTTTGTCTGCTGTAATAGTTTTTTACATAAATAATATAATAGTTGTAAACCAGCTTATAATCGATAACAATGATTTAAAAGATGCGATTAATAAATCTGTACAAACTAATTATTCTTACCAGATTGAAATAGAAAGATTGAGCAGTTACGACAGAATTAAAGTGCTTGCTTCGGAAAAGTATGGATTAAGGTTATCCGACACTGTTTCTAAAAGCAATGATTTTATAATAATAAATAAATCCGAATTTTAATTAATGTATAATTTTCAAAATAAACCGCAGAAAGAGGTAAATAAAAAAAGAAGAATGAATATCTTTCTTCTTGTATTTCTTATCGGCTTTTTTGGAATTACTGCAAGGCTGGTTCAAATTCAGGTAATAGATTCTGATAAATATACATACGTTGCAAAAAAACAAACTCAAACCAGGGATATTATTGTTCCACCAAGAGGTCTGATTTTCGATCGGAATATGAATCTGCTGGTAACTAACCAGTACAAAATTACTGTTTCTGCCGACCCTTACAGAATAAAATCTCCCGATAGTGTAGCCTCATTATTATCAGCTATATTCAATAAGGATAAAAATATATATTTAGAGTTACTCGAAAATAAAGATATTCCGAATGTGTTTTTAGAAAGAAAATCTGACCTGCAGGATTTAAAAGGTCTGGATACATTAGAAATAGATGGACTTAATATTATAACTGAACCTTCACGCTTTTATAATTACGGCTCCCTTGCTTCGCAAATAATTGGATTTACAAATATTGAAAATAAAGGTGTGAGCGGAGTGGAACTTTCCTTCAATAAAGAACTTACGGGTCAGGAAGGTTACCTGATTATGCAAAAGGACGGGAAAGGAAATAAAAGACCTGATTTAAGCTATACTCAAAAAGAACCTGTACAGGGAGATAATATTGTCCTGACTATAGATAAAAACATACAACAATTTGTAGAAGAAGAGCTTGAAAGCGGTGTAAAATATTTTAATGCTGTAAAAGGTAAAGTAGTGGTTATTTCGGTGAAAACAGGTGAAATACTTGCTATGTCTTCATTCCCGACATTCAATCCAAATTCCATTAAATCCGAAGATACGGTTGGAATGAAAAATTCTGTTATATCCGATATTTATGAACCGGGCTCAACTTTTAAAATAATTACTGCCGCAGGAATTCTCGAAGAGAATCTTATGAATGAAAAATCTGTGCTGGCAACCGATAATGGCTCGTATTCGGTTTATGGTATGAAAATTACCGATTCTCACGGAGCGTCCTCTATGACTTTTGAACAGATAATTGAATACTCCAGTAATATCGGGGTCTCTAAATTATCTCAAAAGCTCGGTACTGAAAAATTTTATAAATATGCCCGAGATTTTGGTGTGGGAATTTATTCCGGTATTGAATTGAGAGGCGAAAATAAAGGCTATTTAAAGCGACCTGTTGATTTCACTCCCGGTTCGCTTGAATTTATGTCTATAGGGTATCAGGTGGCAGTGAATTTATTACAGCTTTCTATGGCTTATGGTAGCATAGCCAATAATGGTATGTTGATGAAACCAATGATTATTAAGAAAGAATTATCTCCGAATGGTCAGGTTTTGCTTGAAAACTATCCCTCTGCTATTAGGCAGGTCGTTTCAATCCAGACAGCAAAGAGATTGACTCAGATTTTTGAAGGTGTTGTTGAGAGAGGTACAGGTTCCGATGCAAAAGTAGACGGCGTTAACGTAGCGGGAAAAACAGGTACATCACAAAGAATTGTTGAAGGAGAATATTCAAGCAGGTCGCATAATTCTTCTTTCATAGGATTTTTTCCGGTTGAAAATCCCGTGATATTGATTGCAGTTGTTTTGGATGACCCGAAATCCGGCGAGTTCTACGGCGGAAAAGTTGCCGCCCCGGTTTTTCAAAAAATCGCAACTAAGATTTTAAGTTATGCAGGAAATAATATCACAACGTCTGATTTCCTCAATGTCTCATTTGATAAAAATATTCAACAGCACAACCTGCAGGATGTAAAGAATGAATATAAGGTTGTACCGGTATTACTCGATATGAATATCGAAAGTGCAATAGATATTCTGAAAGAAAGAAAAATTAAATTTGAAGTAGAAAATTATATTAAAAAAGAGAAATCTTCAGCTTTCAAATATGTTGTATGCGAACAAACTCCTAATCCTGATGAAAAAATTTCTAACGGTGAAAATACTGTAGTAAAATTAAAAGTTAAAGAAGTTAATTTCAATCAATCAAAATCACTAAAAGTTCCTGATGTAATAAATATGAGTTTAAGAAAAGCTATTAATAAAATGGTCTCAGAAGGCTTTATAGTGGAAATAGTTGGAAGCGGCGAAGTAATCGATCAGCTGCCAAAACCGGGTAACGAAGTCCAGCAAAAAAGTAAAATTATATTATTCTGTAAAAACGAATTATAAAATGCAGTATTCTGAATTACTAAATATTATCGGTTTAAAATCAAATTCTGTTGTAGATTTTACAGTAGAAGGACTCGCTTATGATTCGCGTAAAATAAAAAATGGATTTATTTTCTTTGCCATCAAAGGATACAAAGAAGACGGAAATAAATATGCAGCCAATGCTGTAGAAGATGGTGCAAAAGCAATTATTACTGATTCTATTTCTGCTAAGGGTTTTATCGGGGTAATTCCATCCGGTATTAATATTATCGGAGTTGATGATGTCAGAAAAGTAATGGCACAGATGGCATTTGCTTTTTGCGGAAATCCTTCCGAAAAAGTTAAATTAATCGGTGTAACAGGTACAAACGGCAAAACTACAATTACTTATTTATTAAAACATATTTTCGAAACCGCCGGATTTAAATGCGGATTAATCGGAACTATTGATTATTTAACAGGCACGGGTAAACAGGAATCGAGATTGACCACCCCGGATTCTATCGAAATTAATATGATGTTAAAGGAAATGGTTGATGCGGGAATTGAATATTGCTTTATGGAAGTTTCATCTATCGCACTTGTTTTGCACAGGGTCTTTGGACAGAAATTTTCCTCGGGAGTTTTTACAAATCTTACGAGCGAACATCTCGATTTGCATAAAAATATGCAAAATTATTTCGATGCTAAAAAAATATTATTCGATTTTCTCGGTGAATCCAATTTTGCTATATCCAATCTGGATGATGAATATGGATTTAATATCATTAAAGATACAAAAGGACAAAAAATATATTATGCTATGAATTCAGATGCAGATTATAAAGCTGTAAATGAAAAAATTTCTATGGAAGGACTTTCATTCGATATTTTATGTAAGAATGAAAAACATAATATAAACACAAAACTTACGGGAAGATTTAATATTTACAACATCCTTGCTGCCGTGTCATTAGCTCACTCGATGAATATTAATTTTGAAACGATTCAAAAAGCAATTTCGGATTTCGGTGCGGTTAATGGAAGATTTAATAAAATTGAATTACCAAATAAAGCTTATGCTGTGATAGATTATTCACATACCTCCGATTCTTTGAAAAACGCAGTTGAATCTGCAATAGAAATCAGGAATATAAGCGGGAGCAAAGGAAGGGTAATTACTATTTTCGGATGCGGCGGAAATAAAGATAAAACTAAACGTCCTGTAATGGGTGAAATAGCTACATCACTTTCTGATTATTCGATTATTACATCGGATAATCCAAGATTTGAAGAGCCTATGGATATTATAAATGAAATACTTGCAGGTGTTAAAACAAAAAATAATTTTGAAATCGATGCAAACCGGGAACAGGCAATAAAACGTGGAATTGAAATTTCTAAAAACGGGGATATTATTTTAATTTGCGGTAAAGGTCACGAAACGTATCAGGATGTTAAAGGAGTGAAATCTCACTTCGATGATAAAGAAATCGTAGAAAAATATTCAAATATGGCAAAATAAATGATAAGTACAAATAACATATTAAAGCTTAATTGTAAGAGAATAAATTTTGAAAAGAGTTCTTTAAAAAATTTCTCCGGCGTTTCTATAGATTCAAGGAATATAGGAAAAAACAATTTATTTGTAGCAATAAAAGGTGAAAATACTGACGGACATAAATATTTACCCGATGTTTTTAAAAAAGGTGCCGCTGCTGCTATGGTGAATGAAAACTGGTATCTAAAAAATAAAAATAAATTCGAAAATATAGTTTTTATCGTTGTCAAGGATTCAATAAAATCTCTCGGTGAACTCGCAAAAATTCATTTGAATAAATTCACTATCCCGATTTTATTTGTAGGTGGTAGCAATGGTAAAACAACTGTAAAAGATTTAATAGCGGCAGTACTTTCAAAGGGGTATAATGTTTTAAAAAACGAAGGAAATCTAAATAATCATATTGGGTTGCCATTATCGGTATTAAATCTGGATAGCTATCATAATATGTGTGTTCTCGAAGCAGGCAGTAATCACTTTAACGAAATAAAGTATTTATGTGGAATTGGAGAACCGGAATACGGGTTGATTACGAATATTGGAAGAGAGCATCTGGAATTTTTCAAAAATATTGAAGGAGTTGCAAAAGAAGAATTTTCGCTTTTTGATTATTTAATAAAAAAGAAAAATCCGGGATTATGCTTTATGAATTTTGATGATGATTGTACAAGAAAATATTATTATAAAAATAAACCAAAAAAATGTTTTACTTATTCTTATAATTATAATACTGACCTGAAAGCAAAGTTTATAAAATATACGGATGATTTCAAACCCGTCTTGGAATTTTTATATAAAAACGAAAAAATTTCTGTAAAAGTAAATACATTCGGAAAACACTCTGTGTATAACGCTTTAGCGGCTTCTGCAGTCGGGTTAAACTTTGGGTTAAGTTTCAAACAAATTAAAGAAGCTCTTGAAAATTACGTTCCCGCAAGTTTAAAACGAATGGAGATAACAGAAAAACGGAATATTACAATTATTAATGATGCATATAACAGCAATCCCGATTCTGTAAAAATCGGACTCGATACTTTAAAAGAATACAAAACAAAAGGAAATATTCACCTTGTAATAGCGGATATGCTCGAGCTTGGCAATAGAAGTAAAA
>JBAZEQ010000013.1:0-17674 GCA_041653855.1 Ignavibacteria bacterium
GTTAGAAATATTTGAACTAAAATTATTAAACCAGACAAAAAAGTAACTTGAACAAAGAAATAAAGAAGATTATCAATTTCCTCAATAGTACTTACTGATCGAAAAATTACATATGATAAAAAGATAAAAATAAAGAAAAGAGTTGCATAATATATAGAAAAAAAAGAAATAAAAGGTGAAGCAATAGAGGATAAATATACAGCTAAAATAATTGCAATTGCAGAAATTTTTACTGGTTTTGGCAATAACAATTTATTAAACTTAAATTGCTCTAGGGATGTTAGAAAAAAGAAAATTATTGATAAAGCAACCAATAAACTAACTTGAACACGGAATTGCCAATAAAAATATATTCCTACAAAAAGTGATCCAATAAAAATAAACTGAAAATAATCAGCAAATTTAATAAAAGCAAAAATCAAAAATGGAATAAAAAATATTATAATAGATATTATATAATATTCATAAATCGCAGACATGATACAAATTGTAGAAAGAAGGAACATTATTCCATAGAACAAATATTTCTGCTTTATTTCGGAATTAATAACGCTCTGCAAATTATACTTTCTTACTTTTTAAAGTAATTATAATTTTTTTTATCATTGTATCATAAACAATTACACTGATAGATAAAAATAAAAGTGCAATTAACATTGAGATTAAAATCGATAAAACTCTTTTAGGCTTTTTCTTATGTTCCGGAACAACTGGTTGATCCAATACTAACACCGAGGGCATTTCCTTTTTTTCTTCAATTTTTGCTTGCTCGTATAACGGTAAAATAAATGCCAATAATTTATTTTGAATTTCAACGTTTCTCTGTAATCTCATAAAATCCATAATCTTCCTTGGACTATCCTTTAGTTTCAATAAATCAGATCTGTTTTCCGAATTATTAATTTCATCTATTTGTTTATTTAATGAATTTATTTTTTCTTCTTGAACTTTTATTTCAATTTGATCAGGAGATAATATTTTCTTTAATATATCAAGTTTTATTTCTTCGGATTTTAATTCGGCAATTGTCTGAACTTCGGTTTGCAATACTGCTTTTGCAATTACATCAGGGGCTATTCCATTATTTTCCTGATATAATTTCAAACTATCCTCAGCTTTTACCAAATCTCTTCTTATTAAATCATATCTTTGTTCAATAAATTCCCTGTTTGTTTTCGCATTTTGAACATTTAATTCAATATTAATCTTGTTTAATTGAGTTATCAAAAAAGAAGCTATTTCTTTAGCTCTTTCAGGCGATATATCATAAACTCCTATCTCCATTGTCCCGGATTTATTATCTTTTGTAATATCCAAAATATTTTCTCTAAAATTCTTTACTGCATCCTGCATATATCGAAAATCATATACATCCATTAAATTAAACTTGATAATAGTTTCCTCCAAGCATCTTCTACTTATCAGTATTTGGTTATATAATGCGAGTTCTTTTACAGATGATCCACTACCAGAAAGTTCGTCTAAACCAGCAATATCCGCCATACTTCCGCTTGTTAATAGACCACCTAAACCTGACGATTTACCAGCTGATTTAACAATAGCGCTTGAATAATATACTGGTTTAATAACAAAAAACAATAAAAACGTAGCAATTAGACCAACAGAAACTGTTGAAATAAGAATAAATTTTTTATTGTTATAAAAGATATTTATGTATTTAATAGCTATAGAATCATAATCGGATATATTTTTATGTTCCGGTATCTTTTCCTCTTTATTTGTCATTTAAAATTTTTATTTTATTGTGTATTTTTTATTAAAATATATGTCGTCAATATCCCAAGAATCACACCCGATATCTGAGAAATGACAGTAATTGTTTCTTGAAAAGGTTTGTTTGTTTTCTTGGGAACATATATAAAATCTCCGGAAAAAATTTCTGTATCCCCTGGTTTATACCATCCACGTGAATTAAATTTAATTATTCTAGTATCACCTTTATCTGCCGCCAAAGAATACCCTCCGGATTTTTCGATATAATATTCATACGATTCACCCTTTTTATATGAAACGTAACCTTCGTTTTGTACTTGACCATATACATAAACGTTATTTTTATTATCGTTTATATAGATAACGTCCTTTTCTTCTAAAATGATATTCTGTGATTCATCGTTATCTCTAAACAATTTTTCAAAATCAATTACAACTCTATTTCTCCGTCCCAATATATCTTCTTCAAAATTTATTTTGTCTTTATCAGTAACAATTAAATCATTTGCTCTTCTATTAATCATAATTTCCATCGTATCTCTACGAGTATATTCTTCATCATATTTTCTAAATACAATACATAAGGGCAAATAAGCATTACTAGTAAAACCTCCGGACATTTCTATTACATCTCTCAAACGTGTATTTTTAAAAGTAATTGGATACGTTCCAGGTCTTAATACTTCTCCCATCACCTGAACCGATATCATTCTTTTGTAATCAGATTTATATTTAACAAAAACTCTATCGAAAACATTAATTTTAAAATTTTTATCTTTCTCATATGATAAATTGATAACATCAAAACTCTTCGCCAATTCGGAAGGTCTATATAACACAATACTATCAGGTTCGGCATATGTATCAAATCCTCTTCCCAAACCTATAACGGTTTCCAAATCGTCATCTTTTGTGTATTCATAATTACCCTGTAATTGAACAGCTCCGTTTACAGATACACAATTTCTATTCATATTCGAATTTGGAATTTTAAGTAAATCACCTTCTCTTAAATAAGGGTTATATTTGTCCTCTCGTGTAGCAAAGAATTTGTATAAATCTACCTTAACAATTGAACCATCTTTCCTCTTTAATTCGATATTTCTAAAAGAAAATGGGTTCATCTCTTCCTCACTTTGTAAACCCTTTTTTTCTTCCAGCCTTCTTTGATAATTTAAAGTATCGAATAATATCTCTGATAGGACCTGTGAAGCTCGACTAAGACTTGTTACTACATAAGTCCCTTGAGTTAAGCCGGAAACCTGGATTAAAAAAGTTCTCGGTTGAACAAGTGTAAAACTAACATCACTTGAATAATACCTCTTTTTAACTGCCTGAACAACTTTTTCTTTTGCCTTTTTTAAAGAGTAACCGTTTACATCAATTTCACCTACAGATGGAACTATTATAGTTCCTTCAATAGAAACGGTTAAAGGTAAAATCTGGTTCAGATATCCGTATAGTCCAAGAGAAAACATATCTCCCTGACCAACAATGTATTTATTTGCATCCACGACCCCTTCAACAGGATAACCTTTAGTATATGTTCCAGTCTCATTTATATTACTAAGTAATTGAGAAGCATCAGTATTAACGCTGGATTTATTCAATTGCAACATTTGCGTTTGCGTTTGACTCGTCAAACTTTTATCGCTACTATTACCAATAATTTGGGAATAGGAACAAACTTGATAAAATAATACTAATATTACAATTAATTTTATTGAAGCTTTCATATTTTATAATTTAAAACTTTTTATTGTTTTTTCTAAAACTTCTTGAGTTTCGTCGGAACCGTTTGTCTCACAATAGAACCTTAATAAAGGCTCTGTACCTGAAGCCCTTACTATAATCCACCCGTTTTCAAAACTGTATTTATAACCGTCTAAATTTCCAATTTCAATAATATTTTTATAACCTATTTTATCTCCAATTTTCAATTGTTTACATTTTGATAAAGTTTCTTGCTTTAATTTTTCAGTAGTATGTACATCGATTCTTTTGTAAAAATATATTCCGAATTCATCTTCTAAATCTTTTTTTAATTGACTTACACTTTTTCCCGTTTTTGCTAACATTTCTAAATATAGTAATCCGTTAAAAACTCCGTCTCTTTCGGGTAAATGCCCTTTTATTCCTATCCCTCCACTTTCTTCTGCACCTATCATAACATCCTCTGTAATCATTAGTTTGGAAATATATTTAAATCCGATTGGAACTGTTTCGAGCTCCAATCCGTATTTTTCACAATATCTTTTAATAACATCACTCGTTGAATAACCTCTGACAACCTTCCCGTTCCATCCCTTATAATGATGTAAATATTTTAATAACAACGCAAAAGTTTTTTGAGCATCAAGAAATTTACCATTTTCGTCTATTATTGCAATCCTATCTGCATCACCGTCGGTTACGATACCAATATCAAATATTCCATTTTTTATTTTTTGTTTTGCTTCACTTAAATTCTTTTCAACCGGTTCAGGTGCTCCGCCACCAAAAGATGGATTAAATTCAGCATGCAACTGCTCAATATCAAGAATTTCACTTAATGTATTTTGCCCGGTTCCATACATCGTATCATATAAGACTTTCAAATTTCGCTTTTTAATAACATCAATATTAATCTTATCGATTAAATTTTTAATGTAATAATCTCTTCCATCTATATATTCTACAGTTTTTTCGCTTAAAAGAACATCCAATTTCTTATAATCGGTTATATTTTCAATTTTTTTTAATTCATCTTCAACTTTAACAACCTCATCTGGATTCATTGAACCGCCAAATTCATCCTTAAGTTTATATCCGTTATACATATAAGGATTATGTGACGCTGTAATCATTACACCGAAAGCAAGATTTTTATCTCTTGATAATAATGAAACTGTAGGTGTGGTTACAAAAGAATTTGTTAAATATACTTTAATATTTTGGCTTCCAAAGATTTCTGCTGCAGTAGTAGCAAATTCCTTCGATAAAAATCTTGTATCATAACCTATTACAATACCATTTTGTATTTTTTTATGGTTTTTAAATACACGTGCAGTAGCTAAAGATACTCTTTTTACATTCTCAAATGTATACGTATCTGCAATTACAGCTCTCCAACCATCTGTTCCGAATTTTATTTCCGGGAAATTACACATAAATATTTTCTATTTTTCGGATATTATTAATTAAATTCTAAGCTCTTATTGCACTTTTTTTTATATAATCTACAATTTCCAATGTAGATGCCCCTGGAGTAAAAAGCATCCCTACTCCTAATTTATAAAGTTCTTCGATATCTTTTTCCGGTATTATCCCGCCACCGAAAAGAATAATATCATCTAATCCTTTTTCATCCATTAATCTTTTAATTTTTGGGAATATAGTCATATGAGCACCACTTAAAATACTGACACCTATTGCATCTACATCTTCCTGAATTGCAGACTCAACCATAGATTCGGGTGTCTGCCTTAGTCCTAAATATATCACTTCGATTCCTGCATCCCTTAAAGCTGAAGCTATCACTTTTGCACCTCTATCGTGTCCATCTAACCCAACTTTTCCTATAATAACACGTATTTTATTGTTTTTTCTAACGTTCATAAAATTTTCTAAACAAATAAGTTATAGTATATGAGTAATAAGTTCAAGTTATTTTTCTAGATAATTTTCAAAATTTATATTCTCTATATTATTATTTGTAATTCTTTGATATATAAAAATCGCAACTATACCAACAAGAACAGCAAACCATAGTGTTGATAGTCTTATCATAATAGTAGATGCAACCGAAATATCTTTGGGAATCTTTGAAAAAACCAATAGACCTGTTAACGATACTTCAGTTATGCCCACTCCTCCGGGTAGCATTGCGATTGCACCAATTAGAGTAGAAAACGCATAAATAAATGTTGCTGGTAAAATACCAATTTGCAGATCGCTTGATCCGGAAAAAATATTAATTACCAAATAAAACCCTATACATTCAAAAGACCATGAAATTAAACTAATTACTGTAGCTATAACAAAAGGTTTTATTCTCACCATCGTATAAATACTTTCGTATGCCGTATGAATTTTTTGAATGTGCTTCTTCAAAAATCTAAAATTTTCAAAAAAACTTATTATTTTTAAGGAAACATTCCGTATACTTAATATTATTATTGCAAAAATAAATACCAATCCGATTATAATTATTAATGTCTGACCATAATTAAATACTATAGAACCTAAAAGACATAATAATACTATAGACACAAAATCGGTTAGTCTTTCAGCTAATACTATCGGAGCAGATTTACTTACAGGAGTCCCATTTTCTTCTTTTAATAAATAGGATTTAAGTACTTCGCCCATTTTACCCGGTGTAACACTCATTGTAAACGCCGAAAGAAATATCAAAAAACTTGTTTTATAGGATAATTTGATTTCTAAAATATGTATATAATAATGCCATTTAAAAAACCTGAAAATGTAATTTAGAAAAGATAAAGCAAGTATAATAGGAAGCCATAACCAATTAAAATTAATGAATGTTGAAATCAATCTATCAAAATCCGCATAAATGCTAAAAGCAAGATATACCAATGCCCCAATCGTAATGGAAATTAATATCTTTTTTTTATATTTATTAAACAAATCTTTTTAAAAGTGTTTATTTTGATAATAGATTTTGAAGGGAGATGAAAAGTTTCGCTAAAGGTAAACCCACAACATTATAATAATCCCCTATTATTTTTTCTATAAAAAGACACCCGAAATCATCCTGAATTCCATACGAGCCGGCTTTATCAAAAGGTTTGTGATTTCTAACGTAATACTTAATTTCATCAGATGATAAACTTCTAAAATATACTACTGTTTTTTCATAATCAAATATTTCTTTTCCGTTTCTAGTATCTATAATATTAAAACCTGTATATACGATATGCTTTTTATTACTAAGCATATTTAGGAATTTAATAGCTTCTTTTTCATTTGATGGTTTTCCTAATATTTCTTTACCTAAAACTACTATCGTATCTGCACCAATGACAATTTCCTCTTCTAATTGTACTGCAATTTCTCTTGCTTTGTTTTGAGAATTTAATTTCACAAGTTTAATAGGATGAAATCCTGAGCAGTTAATCTCACCTACATTACTATCTTTTATAGTAAAATTAAGACCGACTTGTTTTAAAAGTTTCTTTCTTCTTTCGGAGCGTGAAGCTAAAACATATTTCCTGCCTAATATCTTTTTAATATTCATTTATTAGTTCTAAAACCTTATTATATAAATTGTCTAATGGAATTAGTAATCGCTCACCTGTTTTTCTTATTTTTATTTCTACATTCCCGTTTTTATAATTTCTTTCACCGATAATTATCTGAATTGGTATACCTATTAAATCGGCATCGTTAAATTTAAAACCTGGTCTAACTTCGTACCTGTCATCATAAAGCACTTCCAATTTTTCTCCATTGAATAAATCATTATAAATTTTTTCCGTTGCTTCAACCATATCTTTATTAGCTACACTTGCACAAATCAGATGAATTTTGAACGGAGCAATTTCACCTCCCCAGATTATCCCTTTTTCATCATGATTTTGCTCTATATATGAAGCAGCAATCCTTTCTACACCTATTCCGTAACTACCCATAACTATGGGATGTTCAATCCCGTCTTTGTCAAGATAATATGCGTGCAATGCTTCAGCATATTTTGAACCAAGCTTAAATATATGCCCAACCTCAATAGCTTTAGTAATTTTTATCTTCTGTTTTTTATCAGTGGTCAGTTCTCCGTCTTTTACAACTCTTAAATCATAATACTCGATATTTTTTACATCCCTCATCAAATCAATATTTTTTGTATGATAATCATTTTTATTCGCTCCGCTGATTAACTCATTTGCATCTTTCAATAATAAATCAGCTATTATTTTTACTTCCTTATTCTTTAAACCGATTGGACCTATTGAACCGGCATCTGCTCCTGTAATTTCCGCTAACTCTTCTGGATGTCCGGATCTAATATTTTGTCCGAATATATTTTGTAGCTTGGTTTCATTTACTTCATCATCTCCGCAGACTAATACAAGTATATATTCATTCCTTTTATCACTATCTTTAGCAGGATTCACGAACACTCTGGATTTTGCTAACCTCGATTTATCGGATATCCCTAAGAATTCAGCCAACTCATCAATTGATTTTACATTTGGCGTATGAAACGGTTCATAGGATAAATTTGAATCCCTGCGACTAACACCTTCTTTATAAGACACTGCAACCTCAATGTTAGAAGAATAACTTCCGTCTTCGGTTATTGCCACAATATCTTCCCCTGCTTCCGATTCCACCATAAACTCTTCTGAAGCACTTCCTCCCATAGCCCCACTGAATGCATTAACAGAAAAAAACCTCAATCCGCTTCTCGTAAAAATACTTTTATATGCTTTATCCTGCAAATTATATGATATATCAAGTCCATCATAATCAACATCAAAAGAATATGCATCTTTCATTGTGAATTGCCTACCGCGTAAAACTCCTGAGCGTGGACGAGCCTCGTTCCTAAATTTTGTCTGTATCTGATACCACATTGTAGGAAGGTCTTTATACGATACTAAATTCGGTTTTGCTATTGAAGTAAAAACTTCTTCATGAGTCGGTGCAAGAACCAAATCCCTGTTTTTGATTTTAAACATTATATCGCCAAAATCTTCAATTCTGCCAGTTTGTGACCATATTTCACTTGGAGTAAGTGCGGGTAACAAAAATTCACTCCCTCCTATAGCATTCATTTCCTCACGGATAATGTGCTCTATTTTCCTGAAAACTATCAATCCAAGGGGTAAATATGAATATACACCAGAAGTAAGCTGTCTTATCATTCCGGCTCTAAGCATTAATTTATGCGAAGCAACTACAGCATCAACCGGATCTTCCTTTAAAGTAGGAAGAAAAAATTTAGATAATCTCATAAAAAAATTCGTTTTTTAATCTTTAAATATAAAAATTTAATTATTAGATTACTATGTAATTAATTAACTAATTGTTACTTTAATGTGCTCTCGATTTGAAAATAAAGAAACCGGCTTTAGTATTATTGAAAAACTGTATAAAGATTTTAAAGGTAACTTTATCCTTGAAGATGATAATGACCTTATAAAAGAAAACATTGCACCGAATAATATGGTTATGTCAATTATTAGTGAAAAGGATAACTATAGAATCAAAAATTACTTTTGGGGAATACAATTCGATAAAGTTAAAAAGAGTCCGCTGATTTTTAACTCACGGATAGAAACTATAAAAGAAAAAAAATACTGGACACAATTATTTTATAAAAACCGATGCCTTTTACCTGCGACTGCTTTTTACGAATGGAAGGAAATAAATAAGACAAAAATCCCATACAGGATATTTTTACCGGATGTAGATTTCTTTTTTATTCCCTCTATATATTTAAAAATGGAAGATTACTATTACGTTTCTATGATTACTACACAACCAAATAGTTTTATGAAAAATATTCACAATCGGATGCCGGTTATTTTTCAAAAAAAGGAAGGAATGGAGTTTTTAAAGCAAGAACCGAAAAATGCTCTGGATATGTGCAATCCACAATCTGAAAAAGTTAAAATTAATATTGAAATTGAATATAAACTACTTTCAAATAAGAAAAAAGAGATCGTTTTTCGACAGTAATTTTAGTATTGATTTAATTAGTAATATTGAACATTATTACAAAAATTAGAAAGGATTAATTATATAAGGTTGATACAATTTTTTTATATTGTATAACTAAAAAATAAAGCAATGAAATTTATAAGAATCTTTATAACTGTTATAGTCATATTAATATACTCAAACTCATTCGGTCAAGGTAGTGGGAATAAATATGCCGGTGAATTTCTCGCAATTGGCGTAGGTGGAAGACCCCTCGGTATGGGCGGAGCTTTCGTTTCACTCGCTAATGACGTTACCGCAGGTTACTGGAATCCGGCTCTGCTTTCAAAAATCAACTATCCTCAATTTTCTCTAATGCACGATGCGAGATTCGGCAATCTGGTAAATTATAATTACGGTGCTGTAGGTTTTCCGTTTGGAAAGAATGCATCTATCGGAATAAGTGCGATAATTATGGGAGTCGACGATATTTCTGATACTCGAAATGCATTAATAGATCTAAACGGTAATGGCATTTTAGATCCGGGGGAAAGACTCGACCCTGATAGAATTACTAAATTTAATACATCGGATTACGCTTTCTATTTAACATATGCAAAAAAACATTCGGAAAATTTTTCTTATGGTGCGAATTTAAAAATCATTAGAAGAAATATTGCAGAGGAATCAGCTTGGGGTTTGGGATTAGATATCGGAGCATCATATATTTTAATGAACAGAATTTTACTCGGTGCAAATTTGCAGGATATTACAACTACTTATCTTACTTGGAGCACAGGAAAAAAAGAAGTTATCACCCCTACTGCAAAACTCGGAGCAGGATATATGATTAACTTATGGAAAGGTGTTCTTACTCCGGCAATGGATTTCGATGTAAGATTTGAGAATAGACGTTCATCTGCAAATGCGAACATAGGTCCGGTTTCTTTCGATATGCACGCAGGGGCAGAATATACATTCCAAAATCTTTTCAGTATTCGCGGCGGTTATAATGACATAGGAAATTTGACTCTCGGTGCAGGAATAAAGATTCCAAAAATCAACATTGATTATTCATTCGTAAAATTCGACGGAGACGAAAATCTCGGCAACACGCACAGAATATCTCTCGTCTTCACACTCGAAGATGAAAAATTCCAGAGAAAATAAAAAAGATTTTTTATTAGTATAAAAAATGGGAGTTTAATGCTCCCATTTTTTTTATATAGACCCAAATTAAATTTGTACCCGGATAGTACTCCAGAAAACACGAAAATATACTCTTATATAAAATGTTTTATCAAGGTAATAGGACTCTAACATCAATAGTAATCTATCATATATGTAATTTTTTCAAAAACAGAATTTAAAGTAAGCATAATAGTATTTTTTTAATAATTTTATTTTTGTTCAGCAAATACGACGAATAGATACGAAATATGACGAAATTAATTACAAAATTATAAATAATTTATCTCAAAATGGCTTTTTATATGGCATATATTTTGCACATTAAAAAGAAAAAATACTTATGACTATAAAGCGTAGACTTTTTCTTACCGTTTTACTATTCCTATTTCCTCTTTTAATTTTTGCCCAGGAACACGATAATTTTAGAGGTGGAAGAAGCTTTTTAGATTTTATATTATCTCTAAAATATTTTGTTGTTTTTCTCTTCGCAGGTTTAGCGTTATTTTTTCTATGGTTTGGAGATTTCAGTATGAAAGTGAGGATTGGCATAGTATCAGCTTCATTCATTATATTCGGAGTTTTACCTTTATATGCACATTACTTATTTATCACCCCATCTCCGATTTGTGCTTCTACAAAGCCGTTTCTTTTTGGATTCAAACCGCAATTTCTTGCGACACTCTCTGCGATTGGAGTTTTATCACTTGTAAGTGTAAAAGGATTTTGCTCTACCGCCTGTCCTGTTGGAGGATTGCAGGAATTGCTTTACAAAATACCAACTTTAAGAAAATTTAAAATACCATTCAGGATTTCCAATTCGGCAAGGATAACATTATTTATTTTATTTCTTGTTGTTGCTTTTTCGTTAAAGACATCAACTTACTATTATTATAATTTATTTGATTTAGTACACTGGAATTTTAATATGCCACTTTGGGATTTAATCGAATACTTAGTTTTTTTACTCTTAATATTGACAGCAAGTATATACTTTTTCAAACCATTTTGTTATTTGATTTGCCCGATGGGTTTATATACCTGGGTTCTGGAGCATTTTTCATTTCTTAAAATCAGGATTGATATAGAAAAGTGCAATGGATGTGGTGTATGTGAAAAGCAAGCTCCCTGCTCGTCTGTCAGTGCAATTGTTAATGAAAAATTAATTAGGGGTGATTGCCATTTGTGTGGTGTTTGCTTAACAGAATGTAAATTCGGAGCTTTATATTATGGCAGACCAATTATACAAAAAAATAATAAACAATAAAATTTATTTTTAATAACTCATATCATCAAGTTTAACTTTACCCTTGTAAACCTTATAGATAATTGTTGTATATGCTATCACAAATGGCATACCAATAATGGCAATTATCAGCATTATTCCAAGAGTCTTCTGTGAAGAAGCTGAATTGTATATATTTAGACTATTTTCTATTACTGGATTTGATAAAACTATATTCGGAAAAATTCCAATGGCAAAAAGAACCATCAGCAATGCAATACTTGCCGACGAAGAAAGGAATGCACGGAATTCCCGCCCTTTGTGTATTTCCCTTGGTATATTTGCAATCGCAAGCATATTCAATATAGCGATTAAGAAAAAAGCAGGTTGCTCTTTGAAATGTTCTACCATATTCGGATAATAAATTAAAGTAGCCATAGTTGCCGTAACAAAACAAATTACAAAAAATATTATTGTATTATTTACCCACGATTTCACTTTTATTTGTAAATCACCTTCTGTTTTCATAGCAAGATATATAGCTCCATGCATCATAAATAATGATAAAGTTGTAATTCCAATTAGTATTGGAAATGGTTTTAATAAACCAATAAATGTACCAATAAATTCTTTATCGTTTCCAAGTGGAATTCCCGTAATAATATTTCCAAGAGCAACTCCCATTAGAATAACTATAATAATACTCGATATACTGAAAGCCACATCCCACGAAGCTCTCCAGCGTTTGCTCAAATGCTTACTCCTGAACTCGATTGAAACTGCTCTAAAAATCAAAACAAATAATAATAGCATAAAAGCAATATAAAACCCAGAAAACACAGTTGCATATACTTCGGGAAAAGCCGCAAATAGGGCACCACCTGCAGTTACAAGCCACACTTCATTCCCATCCCAAACCGGTCCAATCGAATTAATAGATTTCCTTCTATCTTCATCGGTTTTTGTAAGAAGGTGTAATGCACCGACTCCTAAATCAAAACCGTCTAAAATCGCATACCCTGTTAGTAAAGCACCAACAAGAATAAACCAAGTAATATTTAGATCAATCATAAAAATATTTTATTAATTCTTAAAAATTGCTTTTTGTTCTATATACACTCCATCTTTTTCACTCACATCTTCAGGACCCTGTTTAATTTTTCTATCGAGTAAAAATAAAAATAAAACAAATAAAAGAGCATATATTAAAACAAACAAAATCAAAGAAAAAATGATTTCGCCAGACCCTACCGATTTCGATAGTGCATCTTTAGTTCTTAATAAATTATACACAATCCAGGGCTGCCTGCCTACTTCAGCGGAAATCCATCCAAGTTGATTTGCAAATTGAGGAAGAAGTACCGATATAACAAGGATTTTCAAAATTAATTTGTTCTTAAAAAGTATATCTTTTCTTAAAAGTATTAATGACAGAATGCTTAACCCAATTAAAGTAAACCCGATTGCTACCATTAAATGATAACTCTGAAAAACTATATTTACAGGAGGTCTGTCTTCCGGTTTAAATTCATTTAATCCTGTCACGGGTTTTTGTGAATCTCCATAAATCATATAACTTAAAAATCCCGGTATAGAAATACCAACATTTACTTTTTGCTCCTGCTCAGTCACCCATCCGAAAAGGTAAAGCGGTGCAGAACCTGTTTGGAAATGTCCTTCAAAAGCGGCAAGTTTAGCAGGTTGTGTTACGCTTACTCCAATAGCACTTTTGTGCCCGGTATATAATTGAAACAACGATGCAAACAAAGCAAGAGCAATTGCAATCTTTATAGATTTTTTTGCAAAATCAATATGCTTGTTTTTCAAAATATAAAAAGCCGATACACTCATTACAAAAAATGCCCCTGTCAACCACGCACCGGATAATGAATGCATCAACCTATCCATAGAAGACGGATTAAAAAACATAGCCCAAAAATCCGTTATCTCAGCACGGTAAATACCATTATTGTTTATAATATTATACCCTGCAGGAGTCTGTTGCCACGAATTCGCAACGATTATCCAAACGGCACTCAACATCGAGCCAAACGAAACCATAATGGTTGAAAAAAAATGCATTTTTGGAGAAACCCTATTCCATCCAAAAACAAGTATTGCTAAAAACCCGGACTCGAGAAAAAAAGCAAATACTCCTTCTGCCGCCAGTGCACTGCCGAAAACATCCCCCACATATCTCGAATATGTTGCCCAGTTCGTTCCGAACTCAAACTCCATTACTATTCCGGTTGCTACACCAACCGCAAAAACCAAAGCAAAAATCTTTATCCAAAAGCGTGTCATATTTTCATATATTTTGCTTTTGGTTTTGATATACATTCCTTCCATAATCACGAGCAGTACACCAAGCCCAATGCTGATTGGAGGATATATATAATGGAAAGCTATAGTAAATGCAAATTGCAAGCGAGCCAATATTTCAGTATTCATTTTATTTTAATGACTTGTTAAAAATATAAAACAAAATTAATAAAACTAAAATTTCATAAATATGAAATTAAATATTTTCTTTTTTGCTAATCGTAACAATATGGGATGTTACCGGTTCATTCTTTATCTCATTAATAATTTTTAATCCTGCTTTTTCAGATAAACCTGCTATTCCATCATTCATTAAGTATGTTTTAAAATTTCTAAAATGAACTTTTCCAGCAAGAAATTCCACTAACCTGTTTATCATACCCGTAATATTTTGCGGGTGTGGTGAAAGATAATCAACAATTATTATTTTATCAGCATATAAAGATAGAAGTTTTAAAATATTCGTTCTTTTAGTTTCACTTATTTCGTGAATTACATACGAAAGAATTGCATAATCGTATTTATTTTTACCCCTTCAAGAAATGATTTTATATCTGTATGATGGAATTTTATTTTACTATATAAATTATTATCATAATTTTTATTTGCTATATTTATATTTTTTTTCGATGCATCTATACCATCTATTTTACCACACTTATCGTTTAACTGAAAACAAAGTCTGCCTGTTCCACATCCGGCATCTAAAACAGTTGAACCATCCGTAATAATTTTCTTAACCTTATCAAAAGCTTTATCCTGATTTGATGCTATAAAATAGTCATAAAACCAACCGTCATACCAGTGTTCAAGTTTTTCAATCATAATAAATATTAGTAAATAAGCTAAAATTAATTACAATCACTTTCGTGATGATGTTCATGCTCTTTACATAATTCACCATTATCTTTGATATTTCCTTTTAACCATTCATTCAGTACATTTTTAATATCACCTGAACAACCTCTAATCACAGTAATACCATAACTGCTTAATTTATTGACTGCTCCTCCACCAATATTTCCGGCGAGCATTACTTTTACACCAATAGTTGACAGCTTCTCAACAATATCAGATTTGCAACCGCAACCATTTGACGAAGCAATTAATTCTTCATTGATAATTTCTTTATTTTCATTTGTTGTATAAACCATAAAATATTCGCAATGACCAAAATGTTCATCGACATTACCTGAATTTGAAGGAATTGCAACTTTCATTATATATTTCTCCTTATATTAACGAATTTTTTGAATCGTTAATTATATATGTTATTTTATAAAATATTAAATATTATGTTCTTTAAGCCAGCATTCATTATGATACTTTGAGAGATAACGCTCACCAGTATCGCAGACAATAAAAACAACTGTTTGATTTTCATCGAGACTTTCGGCAACCTTTAAAGCCGTATATGCGGCAGTTCCTGATGATGCACCCGCAAAAATACCTTCTTCATTTGCAAGCCTTCTGCACATATCGATTGAATCTTTATCGCTTACATTCATAATCTCATCGACATAATTAAAATCTGTAATGGGCGGGATTATATCGGTACCCAATCCTTCTATTAGATGGGGCTTAGCATCTCCGAGATTTCCTGTATCTTTATAAATTTTGAAATTAGAGCCATCTGGGTCAGCACCTATTACTTTTATACAGGGCTTTTTTTCTTTTAAGTATTTAGAGACACCGGTTATAGTTCCTGCTGTTCCTACTCCGCACACAAAGTGTGTTATTTTTCCTTCTGTATCTCTCCATATCTCTGCACCTGTTGTAGAATAATGTATGTTAGGATTTGCTTCATTTGCATATTGATTCAAATTAATTGCATTTGGAATTTCCTGTGCAAGAGATTTTGCTTTGTTCCTATAATAATCGGGAGAATCGGGAGTTGCTTCCTTAGGTACTATTACAACTTCCGCCCCAAGTGCTTTTAAGTAATTTCTTTTTTCCTGTCCAATTTTATCCGTCATAACAAGTATTACCCTGTAACCTTTCACCCTACCGACAAGTGCAAGTCCAATACCTGTGTTTCCGCTTGTAGCTTCAACTATAGTTGAGCCGGGTTTCAGTAAATCCTTTTCTTCTGCGTCCTCTATCATAGACAGACCGACTCTATCTTTAACACTGCCTCCGGGATTCATAAATTCTATTTTCGCAAGTACGGTTGCTTTAATGTTTTTTGTAAGGTTGTTTAGTCTAACAAGCGGTGTGTTTCCTATTAAGCTTAAAATATTTTTGTGATACATATTTTTTTTATCTCTTGATTAATAAATATTATTTTCATACATTTGTTATGAACATATGTTCATAACAAAATAACATATATTAAACTAATAATCAAATGAAAATAGCGGTAGCATCTGACAACGGAATAACGCTTACAGGTCATGTAGGACGATGTGAAATGTTTATTGTCTTCGAAATTATAAAAAACGAAATAATAAACATCGGAAAAAGAATAAATTCTTTTACAATGCATAAACAAGAAAATCATCAACACGAACATAACGGAACTAACAGGCACGGAGGTATTGTAAATGGATTAAAAGACTGCAATTACCTTGTGTGCTCTTCCTGCGGTCAGGGATTAATTGATGATTTATTATTAAGTGGAGTTCAAACAATCTTAACAGAAGAAATGGAAGCCGAAAAAGCTGTAAAGTTATTTATTGAAGATAAATTGGAAAACGATCCTAATAAAAAATGTAAAGAACATCATCATTAAAATATGGCAAGACCAGTAAAGCCAAGACGCTTGATTTTTCCACACAGAGAAATCACCTTTTTCCCCGAAAGCAAAGCTAAATTTTTCAAGGGTGAAGTGAAATTGCTTTCAGAAGAGTATGAAGTAATTAAATTAATCGATTACGAAAATATGAATCACCTGAAAGCAGCAAAAGTTATGGGAATTTCAAGACCAACTATAACAAGAATATACGAAAGAGCCAGAAAAAAAATTGCCGAAGCACTTGTTGAAATTAAATCGTTGAAGATTGAAGAAGGAAATGTTTATTTTGGTGAAAACTGGTATAAATGCAGAAATTGTGAGTCTTTTTTCAATATTCCGTGTGATAAATATTTTGGTAATAATTGCCCTTTATGTCTGAACAATTCTTTACAGGAATTTAAAAACGTTAATTAAACTAAAATGATTGCAATTACAGTAAAAGAAAATAATATTAATTCTGAAATAAATGATTGCTTCGGAAAGAGTGAATATTTTTTTCTTTTTAATAATGAAAATAAAAAACATAAATTCATTAAAAATCCCGGAAAAGAAGTAAATAAAATGTCAGGGAAAAAAGCGGCATTATTTCTAATTAAAGAAGGTGTAAATACTATTGTTTCAACGAATTTCGGAGCAGAGGTAAAAAAACTTTTTGATAAGCACAATATTCAAATGGTAATCGCTTCAAACAAATACAAATATTTGAAAGACATAAACTGGTTATTTAATTAATTTTCCTTAAGGATTCGTTCCCCAGATTTCAATGTCTTTTATCAATGCTCTCTGAGGCAGGTTTAAAGAAAATATTATAGAATCGACAA
>JBAZEQ010000013.1:17684-19570 GCA_041653855.1 Ignavibacteria bacterium
CACCTTTACCTCCTTCCTCCATTTCGGACTCTTCTTTGAGTCTTGTATCTACCATTGAAGGACTAATTGTAAGAATCCTGATATTGTATTCTCTAACTTCTTTCAGAAGACATTCCGAAAATCCGTTTAATGCAAATTTTGATGCAGTATAAGCAGATCCACCAACATAGCCTCGCTTACCGGCTGTTGAAGCAATATTTAGAATTGTTCCTATATTTTGCTTTATCATATATGGCAAAACAAATTTTGTCAGCATAAATACTCCCCTTACATTAGTTGCCCAAACTCTGTCAAAATCTTCGAGACTTAAATCAATTACTTTTCCTCTTGCAAATTGAGCGGCATTGTTAATTAAAATATCAATAGTTCCAAACTTTTTAACAGTTTCATCTACTATTTTCTTACAATCTTCTTCTTTGGAAACGTCCGCTTCTATTAATAATAGACTATTTTTATATTTATTTAGTTCGTTTTGAACTTTCAGAATATCGTCGTATTTCCTTGAAACAAGAACAAGTCTTGGATTATATTTCGAAAGATTTAAAGCTGTAACTCTTCCTATTCCTTTCGAAGCACCGGTTAGAATTATTACTTTATTTTTTAAATTATCCATTATTTTTACTTTTTTCGATACAAAAGATTTAAAATATTAATAAGTTATTTAATATTAGAGAATTATAATTTGAAAATCAATGTGATTTTCAAATTATACAAAGAATATACAGATAATATTTTTTCGGACTGAGTATCTTAATTTATGTAATACTTTTTCGATATAAATATGAACTTTATAATTTTTCTCTTGTTTAAAATAAATAAGTTTATTACTATTCTGAAGTTATGCAAAATATTAATAATTCTTAAATATAGCCCATAAATTCAGTCGTGGGAGTTTGATAGATAAATAATTTTAACCGTTTTTTAACAGTTTCTCATCTGTAGATATCAAACAAAGTATGACGTATATTGATAAATATATGTTTCGCATAACTTCAGTTAATATTAATATAATTAGATAAAAAACAAGATTTTTGTTCTCATAAAGGGGGACTTTTTAAAACAAGAAGTATAATTTAATTAAGTTTTAATTTATAATATCTTAATTACTTATATTTAAGAGATTTTCCATAAATCAAAAAGAAAGGAACAAAAATGAAACACATCTTTTCTACATTAGCCATTCTATTTATTTTTACTTTTACATTAACTGCACAGGAAATTTACAATACTTCTTCTAATACAAATTTATATAAAGGTAATAATACGAATGATTACAATGATGTATCAGGAATGAATCAGGTTAAAGAAAAAACACCTGAACAAATCAATCTTGAAAATCAAATTAATTCTTTAAGAGAAACAAATAATCCTGCAAACAGATACAGAATTGAAGAATTGAATAACCGCTTTGACGAATTAAACGGTAATGTTGTAAAACCTGCCGAATATTACGGCGGTGGAATCGTACAGGCACAAAACAATCCACCATTTATACAGGGTGATAATATTGGCAACACAAGGATTTATAACAACTCGGCAAATTTAATTAAAGGAATAGCTACATTTACCGAACAAATAGGTACAAATGCAGGAAGAATTTGGGTTGTATATGCATTTTCTGCAAATACTTCCTCTCCTGATTCTATAAGAGTATTGTATTCTAACAATGGAGGATTAACATATTCGATTTATGCAAATGTTTATCTTGGTGGAACAGATAAAGTAAATAGTGACGGTTTAGATATTGAAATAATAGAGAATTCATCAGGTGATAAATATTTATGGTGTGTATATAGTTTGAGAACATCAGGAGGCTCAGGAAATTGGTTCGTCGGTGGATTTAATCTGGATATTACGACTTTTGGCGGTTCTTTATGGGCATTGTC